>JAATGO010000035.1 GCA_015654605.1 Betaproteobacteria bacterium | reverse complement strand
TTCTTCCAGTTGCTGGAATGCCTCCATATTACCTTGTACCGCACTTGGCGTTACCTTCCCAATCCGTTGAGAGTACATCACCAAATCGCCCGTGATATGTAATTGCAGACTCGCAATAATATAACTTCTTGAACTGATCCAAAAACACAGAAATGTTGAGACTACTGATACAACAATCAACAACAATAACACTCGCATTTGCACGTGTAATGAGAAGCGCCCAAGAAAAAACAAGCGCCTTGGCACCTTGACACCTTCCCCTTTGACAGAGACATCTCCTGTAGTGGCAATAATTTTTATTGATGATTCGTTTTGCACTGATGAATAGGCTTTTAGTTTTTCAAATATCGAAGATGAGACTCATCAATCGCTATTCAGTTCACCACCATCAAGCAGAGTTATAAGCCTACACGCAAAAAATTAGGTGTTTCTAGTAATGCTTCAATATTTAATTCCATCCAATTAATATGATTTTGATCCCGATACATTTTTCTGACATTCAACCGCGTATTGTCATGAACGACCTGTAGCTGTAGCTGCATCTCGCTCAAATAACGTAAGCCTAGTATTCGCGACACTAACACCCCCCCAGACCCAGGTGGCGACATGACAATGATCCTGCTCATCTCGTCAATCACCTGACATGCCCCCCCCATAAACCTTGAGGCATCTATGATTCCCGTCAAATTTCCACGAATATTGGTAAGACCTAGATACCAGTCATGGGTTAGCGGAACAACCGTCATATCCATTACAGGCATAATTTCTATGGCATCACGTAAATCCAACAAACAATACATATCTCCGATCATGAAACCGAGGCGACTATCATTACTTTGTGGGGCATCACGTACAGCATCTATACGCTTGAGCAAGCGTGCTTGAAAAACATTGAGATCAACACTATCCTCCCCCGTGTTTTCCAGAGCATTGCGCATATGCAACTACCTTTGCTATCAAATTTCCAAATTGAATAATACTTGCAACGATTGGCACTATATCCGCCAACATGAAAAAACATACCGTGGCTAAATATTGCCGGATGGGCATAACAACGCGAGTGCATGCAACAATGAATTCAATTAAAACTCATGGCAGAAGGTTGCCATTGAAATCTTGATGCCGATCACTGAGAAAGAGAATACGCATCAAAGGTACAGAACATGTGCATTAGCACCGTATTCATGAAGAATATATTAGACCTTATTTCGCCCGCATTCGTAAATAACAACAATACAATAAAAATATAATTTTTTACGCCGCTCGGGTTCTTAGCGAAGCTATTCTCAATCCAATTTGGCAAAAATAACCTAAAACAATAAATGTATTCCCCAGTGCACTTGTGCTAAATGGTAGCATCACATCATAGCCATAAAATAGAGCGCTTCCTGATAACATGCCCCTTCAAGTAAAACCAGCTCAGTTTGGATGCCATGCCCCTCAGAAAAAACAACAAAATACTTTCGAACAACTTATCCAAACGCCTTTACTTTATCCCCTAACCACAAGACACGCCCTCAAAACTCTTGATTTCTTGATTATAAAGCAACCATCTCAAAATCCTCCTTACGCGCACCGCACTCTGGACAAGTCCAGTTGATGGGGACATCTTCCCAGCGTGTTCCTGGCGCAATCCCCTCCTCTGGCAAGCCAACCTCTTCATCATATATCCAGCCACAAATCAAACACATCCAAGTTTTAAATCCTGTTTTATTATCGTCCACAGCCAACTTCCTTTAATTCGACCAAGTATCAAGTAAAATGCTAAGCAGGATATCTTAATCTATGTGCCGTGGAAAACCAAACTTCTCCTCTTATATTAACTTTTAATGCTGCCGACCCAGTCGGTGCGACAGGCATTCAAGCTGATATTGCCACCTTTTCGGCTATGGGATGCCATGGCCTGTCAATTATTACAACACTACTGGTAGGCGATACTGCCCGTACCGAAGATATGCAAATCATTGATGTTGACTGGGTTGCAGACCAGGCGCGTGTCATCCTGGAAGATATACCCGTATCTGCATTCAAGATTGGTGCCGTCGGTAGCATAGAAAATGTGTCAGCAATTGCTGAAATTATTTCAGATTACCCAGACGTCCCATTAATTCTGGATCCATTCATTTCAACCATGCCTCAAGATGTCGATGAGGATGATAATCTCATTGCCATACGTGAATTACTGATCCCTCAGACTACTCTATTACTGCTTTCTGCAGTTGAACTGTCACATCTAGCAGAAACCTGGCGCGAACCCAACAGTGCGGACACACTGCAACTTGATGCAATGCACCTCATAGAAATGGGGTGCGAATATCTGCTCGTAACAGGCATCCAGTCTGCGACGCATGAAGTTGTCAATACGTTATTTGATGAATCTGGAGCCGTGCGCAGTAACACCTGGCAACGGCTGCCAGGCACATTTACTGGGGCAGGATCAACCTTGTCTGCGGCAATTTGCGCCATGGCAGCCAAAGGACTTGCTATCCCAGAAGCAGTTTCAGAAGCACAAGAGTTTACGCTAGCGACACTTGCCCATGCTCAACGAATCGGTATGGGAAAATTACTTCCTGACCGCTACTTTTGGGCAAGGAAGTCTACCCCGTCCAACTAATTGCCAATTTTTGGCTATTTTTCTCTTATTATTTTGATCTATTTCGCATGAATACCCACATCGCCATCAATACTTCAAGCAGCACTACCACCCATAGCGAAACTTTGTTTGCGCGCGCTCAACTCAGCATACCTGGAGGCGTTAATTCTCCAGTGCGTGCATTTCGCTCAGTTGGCGGTACACCACGCTTTATTACTCGCGCTAAAGGCGCATACATCTGGGATGCGGACAATACCCGCTATATCGACTATATCGGCTCTTGGGGGCCAGCCATTGTCGGCCATGCTCACCCAATGGTCCTTCAGGCAGTACATGAAGCCATTGAACACGGACTCAGTTTCGGAGCCCCGACTGAGGGTGAAGTCATCATGGCAGAGGAGATTTGCAAACTAATGCCATCGATTGAGCAAGTCAGGCTGGTCTCCAGTGGAACCGAAGCAACAATGAGCGCCCTACGACTGGCTCGGGGAGCGACTAATCGCGACAAAATCGTCAAATTCGAAGGTTGCTACCATGGTCATGCAGACTCTCTTCTTGTGAAAGCAGGTAGTGGCCTGCTCACTTTCGGAAATCCAACATCCGCCGGAGTGCCTGAAGATTTCGTCAAACATACACTGGTACTTGATTACAACAATATCGAGCAATTGGAAACGACTTTCCAGAAAATGGGTAATGACATTGCCTGCGTTATTGTCGAACCAATTGCTGGCAATATGAATCTGATTCGCGCAACTCCTGATTTTTTACAAACGCTGCGTCGATTATGCACCCAATATGGTGTTATTTTGATTTTTGATGAGGTCATGTCTGGTTTCCGAGTCGCACTGGGAGGAGCTCAGGCGATATATGGAATCACCCCTGATTTAACCGCATTAGGTAAAATCATTGGAGGAGGGCTCCCGGTAGCTGCATTTGGTGGCCGTGCAGATATCATGAAACATCTGGCTCCTCTAGGTGCTGTATATCAGGCAGGAACGCTATCGGGCAACCCCGTTACCATAGCGGCAGGACTAAGTACCCTGAAAATTATCCAAGAACCAGATTTTTACACAACACTAAGCAAGCAAACCCTCAAGCTAGTATCAGGGTTAACAGATGCCGCTAAAACAGCAAAAATTGCCTTTAGCGCTGATGCTATCGGAGGCATGTTTGGAATTTATTTTACAGAGAAAATTCCGACTTCATATGCTTCAGTCATGCAATGCGACAAACAGCGTTTCACAACGTTTTTCCATGCAATGCTCAATGCTGGGATTTACCTCGCTCCTTCGGCATTTGAAGCAGGTTTTGTGTCTGCCCAACATGATGATGCCATCATCAATGCCACGCTTGCAGCAGCACAACAAGTTTTCCGTAGTTTAGGTGCTAATAGCGCAGTGTAAAATGATTTTGTCCAACTGCCAAATCCAAGACCTACCTAGTCAACAAGCTCACGCGACGGCAAGATCCCTATCTTTTTCGACGAAAAGCCGTCGCAACTAACTAGCACCTGCAGCAGCAATATTTCCAAAAAGATATTTTTTGACTTAAGACGGCTTGGCACTACTTGCATTAAAATTAAACAATGGACTATCACATATTGCCATGCAAATATAAGTCATAGGGGGAGAGTGCCTATCTTCCCCTTTACCGAACCAGCTGCCGCTAAGCTAAGACCACAAGCTGACTCTTACATGCAATTTACAAGTAGAAAACAATAGAAGGGAAGGGAATTGCATTAGCGCTATAACCAAAGCATGCAACATTGCACGTAAGAAATCGAAATGCATCCATAGCACACACCATTTATGGTGTGTGCTCCAGACAAATATCTATTTGCTAGAGACTATTACTAGACTGAAAAAGATGAACCGCAACCACATGTACTGGTCGCATTGGGGTTTTTGATGACGAACTGGGCGCCTTCAAGATCATCTTTATAATCAATCTCCGCACCTACTAGATATTGATAGCTCATTGAGTCAATCAACAGCTCCACGCCATTTTTCGCCATGATGGTATCGTCTTCATTGATGATTTCATCAAATGTGAAACCATATT
>JAATGO010000437.1 GCA_015654605.1 Betaproteobacteria bacterium | reverse complement strand
TGGCATTGCCAATATGGATCAGCTATATGCAAAAAGCATTAAAAGATGTTCCTATGGTTGAGCGTAAGATGCCGGCAGGAGTAATCAAGGTAAATGGTGATTATTATTATGCAGAATACCCTCCGAATGTAGCGGTGAAAGGAATTGGTGTAGATAATCAGGGGGAAGAGTCGACACCAGCAGAACAGAAGACCGGTACAGAAATTAAAAACGAGTTGTTTTAATCCATTTTACTAGAGCGCATGTCATCAATAGGTTTGAAATGTGTTCTAGGAAAATTCCGCATACCCAGAGCCGCAAAGCAGTATCTGCATGCCGTCATGCAGATGATGTTGATATCACCAACTTGATTCCTGGTCTCTTTCTGATGTCGTGGCAAGTTGCCATGCGAGATATTGAGTACTATTATTGATGGCCAGGCTTTTTCAGTTGCTGCGAGAATTGGTGATAACCTCGTGCACGTAGTTCGCATGCTGGGCAAGTCCCGCAGCCGTATCCCCAATCATGCAAGGCTCCTCGTTCTCCTAGATAACAAGTGTGAGTCTCGACTCGCACCAGGTCCACTAGCGCCTGGCCTGCCAGGCTGTGGGCAAGTTGCCAGGTTGCGGCCTTATCGATCCACATTAATGGGGTTTCTATTTTCAACTGAGTTGCCATGCCGAGGTTGATGGTCACCTGGAGTGCTTTCATGGTGTCATCGCGGCAGTCGGGGTAGCCCGAAAAATCAGTTTCGCACATACCACCGACGAGTACGTCAAGACCACGTCGGTAAGCAACCGTTGCCGCTACGGTCATGAACATTAAATTACGTCCCGGTACAAAGGTATTGGGCAATCCATTTTCTTGCATCGAAATAGCAACATTACTTGTGAGTGCGGTATTGGATATTTTTACAATCAGAGATAAATCGATGAGATGGTCTTCACCTAATTTTTTATCCCAGGCGGGCAAAATCTTTTGTATCTGATCACGTATGTGAGGACGCACGGCGAGTTCAATTGCATGGCGTTGGCCATAATCAAATCCAATGGTTTCTACCGTATCATAGCGTGATAACGCCCATGCCAGGCAGGTTGTGGAGTCTTGTCCTCCACTAAATAGAACTAGGGCACCTTGGGACGTCGTGGTCGAGGGAAGCATGCTATTCATGGTATTGAGGGAATGCCTATTAACATTATTTGAGATTGAGAGATTGCAAGGTTTGGTCTATATAATCTTTGCCCGGATCGGAAAACCGTAAACGTGCCGGAAACCAGTTTTTCGAAGGTGCTAGCCAAATATCGAGCTGTTGACTTGTATCGCCTGGCGGTGGATTGCGAAACAGGTGTACTGTAGGTAGGTCTCCGATAGCTGTTTTTATTTTTTCGAGACCAATGACCTTGAAGACCCATTGCTCAGCATCGCGTGGACCAGCGACAAAAAATTTCCACTCGGAACCCTTGCTGAATTTTTCTGGGTTGCCGCGTGCGATGGCAATCAACTGCCAGATAATGCTGGTGCGATCTTGTTCTCCACCTAACAAAGGAAATTTTTGGTCAGATTGACTAAAGGTAATAGCGTTTTGTTCTCGGTTAAATGTGGTAGTAGACGTATCATGACGTAAACGTTTTTCTACAAAACTAGTTGGCGCCAGTCCAAAGCTGTCGATATTTCCTTCGCTGCTAGTCTCCAGAATTTTGCCAAAGAGCATGGCTCGTGTTTCTGCCGTAACATGGTAAGTGTGATTACTATTGTTGTCCCATTTGGCGATACCTTCTCCGTCGATAGATAGCCCACTTTGCTGAGCCTTGATCGCATAGTGCAATTCAGCAGAGGGAGGTAAATTGATTTTGTACTTGAGTACCGGATGCTCATCTGCTGCCCAACTATGGGTTGCAAAGAGGGAAATGAGGAACGTAGCACTCATTAAATGTAATAATTTGTAAGGTAGACGTAAAAGGCAGTATTTTTGTAGATATGAGACTGTTTGTATTGTCATCATAGTAATCATTCTTTCCAATTTTTTAATGAGAAGATAATTCATCTATGTGCATTATGGCAAATTTCTTTAGAAGAAGAATTTCCATGTCAACACATGAAATTTGTTGGTGGACAGTCATCCTGAGTGGATAGTTTAACGACTTTTCAGTTTTGACAGTGACATTTCGAGCCAATCACCATTGGCTTCGCTATAGCGTAGCTTGACTGGGTACCAGTCTTGCTCTGGTGCTAGCCAGATGTCCAGACGCTGGCCGTCGGTGCCAGTACGAGGTAAACGTACAATATGCCAGGCGCGAAATTGTCCTAGAGGGACTTGAATATTCTCTTCCCCCGCAATTTGCATACGCCAGACTTCTGCATCTCGTGCACCGGCAACAAACAGGTCGATAGTAGTGCCAGCAGATATTTTGCTGCTGTCTCCACGGGCTATGGCGACTAACTGCCAAATCAGGCTAGCGCGATCCTGTTCACCTCCGGTAAGGGGATATGTTTGAGATGAGGCTGAAAATGTAATGGTCTTGTTGTCACGCAAAAATTCAGTGTTAGTCACATTTTTATGCATGGGTTTTTCATCATAATGTTCTGGGGAGACGCCGAATTCATTGATGACGCCTGTGCTGTTAAAGCGTAAAAAAGTAAACAGGAAATCTTCTGCTTTCCCAGTGATATGGTAATGCTTACCGTCCGTTTCCCACGTGATAGTGCTGCTACCGTGTGCTGGCAAGTTATTGTACATAGCATAGACATCATACTGTAGCGTGGCGGATGGAGCAGGATCGGTTTGATAATAGGTACCATGTATAGGGGCATTCTCTGCCGAGCTATTAGTTTCTGCTGTTGTCGTAGCAGAAGGAGGGGTATCTGTTTCCGTTGTTGGCGGGGTCTGATCGCTATCGTTCTCTGGAGGAGTAGCTTCTGTCGTGTGCATGGCCACGTCCGACGGCGTTTCTGTCGCGATGTATGGAGGCTCTGGAGGATTGATTACTGCGGTAGTGACAGGCACCCGACGTGTCGTGCGGCGAGGTTTGGGGGGGCGAACAGGTTTTTTTACCGGTTTGGCGACTGGTAGGGAAATCGGTTGTTCTGGTGGTTTCAATTGAAGCAGTTTGACACGCATGGTATTGGGACTATGTTCAGAAGTTGGGATGGCGTCAAGCTGAAGGCTCCCCCAATGAATAAATAATAGGTGCAGTAAAATGACTAATGCCATGAATATTGGCATGCGCCAACGTGCATTGAGCGAAGAGGTAGGAAATGCAAACATAGTGTAAGTGTAATCGCACATGCCTTTTCTAGAAAGGGATGAAAGAGATGGGGGGGATGTCAAGAAAAAGGACGTACAATGCGGGCATTGATGAATATGGACTTTAGTAGCTTCGAATGACTGTCTCAACTATCTTAATTATTTCGCCACGGAAGGTATTATTGTCAGTACTTTCAACGTTATTATCAGTGATGTCCATCATAATGATGGTGACGCACCCTAACGTGGCATGTGCTGTCATGCCTGTTGTATCTGCTGTACCTGTGACGCCGATTCGTATCGGCATGGTGGAAGGGCTGTCAGGTCCGTTTGCCAATGCAGGGGAGTCCGTGTTGCGCAACATTCAGTTTGCTATTGACCAGATCAATGGTAAAGGTGGTGTGAAATTACCTGATGGGTATCATCCTCTGCAACTTGTTACCTTCGATGACAAGCTGGGAGTAGAGGACTCTTTGGTGCAGTTTCGGCAATTAAGCGATCAGGGAATTCCCTTTATGATTGAGGGGAATAGCTCTGCAGTGGCAGCGGCATTGATTGATGCGGTGAATAAACATAATCAGCGAGAGCCTGATCATCGTGTTCTGTTTCTGAATTACTCTGCAGTGGATCCGGCGCTAACGAATGAAAAGTGCAGCTTTTGGCACTTTCGCTTCGATGCCGATGCCAATATGCGGATGCAGGCATTGACCGAGGTCATTAAAGGAGATGTCAACGCCAAGCATGTTTATCTAATTAATCAGGATTACAGTTTTGGTCAGCAGGTAGCGCACGCAGCACGTGAGCAGTTGGTCGCGAAACGGCCAGACATACAAATTGTCGGCGATGAGTTGCATCCTATCGGGAAAATCAAAGATTTTGCGCCTTATATTGCCAAAATTCGTAGAAGTGGTGCTGATACGGTTATCACAGGTAATTGGGGTAATGATTTAACGTTATTGGTCAAAGCGGCTAGGGACGCTAATTTCAAGGTCAAATTCTACACATTTTATGCAAATAGCCTTGGTGCCCCAGCTGCGATTGGTGATGCAGGGGTAGGTAATGTCAGAGCTGTGGCAGAGTGGTTTCCTGACGTGGGACAGCCAGGTTCGCCCAGTGATGCATTTTATTCTTCTTTTAGACAGCGCTATCCGCAAGCTAAGGACGACTATGTTTATTTGCGCCATCACATCATGGTGCAGATGCTGGTGGCAGCAATAGAAAAGGCTGGAAGTACCGATGCTATCGCGGTTGCTCATGCACTGGAAGGCGCTCACTTTCAAAATAACTTCTACAGTGCAACGATGCGAGCGAGTGATCATCAGCTTATTC
>JAATGO010000255.1 GCA_015654605.1 Betaproteobacteria bacterium | reverse complement strand
TGCGGATGTTGGTAAATCCAGTTTTGTTTCGCGTGAAATGGCCAAGTCCGATCGCCCAGAATTAACCGCGGCGAAGATCATTGTTTCAGGAGGCCGAGGCATGGGCTCCGCAGAGAATTTCAAGATATTGGAGCCATTGGCAGACAAGCTCAATGCCGCGATGGGCGCTTCGCGCGCAGCTGTTGACGCTGGCTATGTTCCTAATGACTGGCAGGTGGGGCAAACTGGCAAGATCGTCGCGCCACAGCTGTACATTGCCATCGGTATTTCTGGCGCTATTCAGCATTTGGCGGGGATGAAAGACAGCAAGGTGATTGTTGCTATCAATAAGGACGAAGAGGCTCCCATTTTTTCTGTTGCAGATTACGGGATTGTCGGTGACCTGTTTGAGGTGGTACCAGAGTTGGTTAAGCAATTGGGATAGGCCGGACAACAGCCCGTAGTCAGCAGCCAGCTCAGGGAGCAGCGATACGTGAGTGCTGTGTTGGTTCCGTTATGGTCGCCTATGCTGTTTGAGGCAATGAGGAGTTGGAGATGAGTTACGTTGCACCATTAAAAGATATGCTGTTCGCCATGAACGAACTGGCTGATCAGCCACGAGTAAGCGCTTTGCCTGGATATGAAGATGCGACGCCGGAAACTGTGGAAGCAATCCTCGAAGAGCATGCCAGGTTTTGCTCTGAGGTGATTGCTCCTTTGAATCATGCTGCAGATAAAGAACCTAGTTACTGGAATGATGGTGAGGTGGTTACCAGCAAGGGTTTCAAGCAGGCGTTCCAGCAGTTTGGTGAAGCAGGATGGCAAGGTGTGCAACATCCCGTCGAATTTGGTGGTCAGGGATTGCCTAAGCTAGTGGCAACTCCTTGTATAGAAATGCTGAATTCGGCTAATCTTGCCTTTGCTTTATGCCCTTTACTGACAGATGGTACGATTGAAGCATTAATGACTGCCGGCAATGCCGCACAGAAACAGGCCTATCTGGGTAATCTGATTTCTGGCAAATGGACAGGCACCATGAATCTGACCGAGCCACAAGCAGGCTCAGACCTAGCATTGATTCGCACACGCGCAGTGCCACAAGAAGACGGTACTTATAAAATATCGGGTACTAAAATCTTTATCACCTATGGTGACCACGATATGGCGGAAAACATCGTTCATATGGTGCTGGCACGTTTGCCAGATGCACCGGCAGGGGTTAAAGGAATTTCCCTGTTCATTGTTCCCAAATTTCTGGTCAATGCAGACGGCTCATTGGGTGCTCGTAATGATGTGCAGTGCGTCTCTATTGAACATAAACTAGGTATCAAGGCCAGTCCGACTGCCGTGCTTCAGTTTGGAGATCAAGGCGGGGCGATAGGGATGCTGGTCGGGCAAGCAAATCGCGGTCTTGAATACATGTTCATCATGATGAATGCAGCGCGTTTTGCTGTTGGTCTGCAAGGTATTAGCGTGGCTGAGATAGCTTATCAACAAGCGGTAGTATATGCGAAGGAGCGCGTGCAATCGCGCGATCTGAATGGCAGTGCAGGTGCTGTTACCATTATTCACCAGCCTGACGTGCGGCGCATGTTAATGAGCATGCGTACACAGATAGAAGCGGCACGTGCTCTGGCATATGTTGCGGTAGCTGCTTCCGATATTGGGCATCGCCATGAGGATGCGTCGGAGCGCCATGCCAGCCAAGCCTTCTATGAATTTTTGGTGCCGATTGTCAAAGGATGGTCAACAGAGCTGGCAATTGAGGTGGCCTCGACAGGAGTACAGGTACACGGCGGTATGGGATTTATTGAGGAAACCGGGGTTGCCCAATATTATCGTGACGCTCGGATTCTGACGATTTACGAAGGCACGACAGCGATTCAAGCCAATGATTTGGTGGGACGCAAGACAGTACGTGATGATGGTGCGATAGCAAGGAGCATTCTAGAGCGTATTCGTGCGACAGAGGCGGCATTGACTACTGTTGGTGGCGACTTGGCAGCAATAGGAAAACGCCTGCATGCAGCACGAAGTGCTTTGGAAGAGGTAGTGGATTACATTTTGGCTAATATCAAGTCTGATGTAAAAGGAGTTTTTGCTGGAAGCGTACCGTACCTGAAAATGGCTGGAATCGTATTGGGTGGCTGGCAAATGGCAAGGGCGGCTCTAATTGCTGCAAAAAAATTACAGGATGGCAATAGCGACGCAGCGTTTTATCAGGCGAAGATAGTGACTGCCCGCTTCTTTGCAGATCATATATTGCCGCAGGTTGCTGGTTATCATGCGGCAATTATCGAAGGAGGTGCGAGTGTGTTAGCCCTTCAGGAGAATGAATTCTAAAAGATTAGGTACAGAAAGAGAACGCAGCAGGGTACTCTCCGTTGCATGCCATATCGAAATGTCAATAAAACGAGATGATTCAGATTATTTTGGCAATATTTCCATATGGAATTATTAAATAAGCAAGAAATTCGCCAGGGAAATGAAGTGTCTGTGGACATTTTGTCGGTTTTGTAGCACGGATCGCTAGCTAACGCGTATTCGTCTTGCCGCAAAGCCGGTATACCGGCTATAATTTGCAGCTTTTCCGTGTTCGAACACTTTTTGGAACCATTATGGTCGTTATTCGTTTAGCTCGTGGAGGCGCCAAGAAGCGCCCATTTTTTAACATTGTTGCAACTGATTCTCGTAATCGTCGGGATGGTCGCTTTATCGAACGCTTGGGGTTTTATAACCCTGTCGCTTCCGGCAAGGAAGAAAGCTTTCGTATTGCTCAAGACCGGTTGACTCACTGGGAAGGTGTTGGCGCACAATTATCTCCAACTGTTGCTCGTTTGATCGCTGCCAGTAAAAAAACGGCTGCTTAATTGCTCAATGCTGCTGATGATGCTACTTATATCGTTTAATAAGGCAGCGCAGTTAGAGCAGAGACATGTCAGTGTGGTAGCGGTTTTACCTATACAGCACAGGTAACGAAGCCTGCGGATCTGGTGACTGTCGGTTACGTCAGTGGAGCCTATGGTGTTCATGGCTGGGTGCGGATCAAACCTTACTCAGCAGATGCGGATGCATTGTTGAATGTGCGCCGTTGGTGGCTGGGAAGAGCAGATGCTGCAGGTGAGTGCACAGATGTGCGTGAAGTTGAGATGTTGCAGGCCAAACTCCACAGTGGCGATGTTGTGGCAAGTTTGATGGGTGTAGCAGGTCGTGATGCGGCTGAGGCGCTCAAAGGTGAAGTGGTTCAGGTGTCGCGCAGTCACTTCCCTGCTTTGTCTACTGGAGAGTTTTATTGGATAGATTTGATCGGCTTGATAGTGGAAAACATCCAGGGTGAGCAATTAGGCGTTGTAGCAGACATGATGGATAACGGTGCCCATCCTATTTTAAGGATAGCGCCTTTGGCGTCTGCGGAACCTGATCGAGCACCGACTGAAATTCTGATCCCGTTTGTTGATCATTTCATCAAATCGGTTGAACAGGCAGAGAAAAAAATTGTTGTCGATTGGGATCGTGATTATTGATTGGCGGGCTGTTTTTCCTGAGATGTTGCCTTGGTTTTGTAGCATTGCATGAAATAGAAAAAATAGCAGGCGACAAATTAACGAGGAAATGCGATGCAATTTGATGTCGTTACGCTTTTCCCCGAAATGTTTGCAGCGGTGACGCAGTCAGGGATTACACGACGGGCGTTCGAGCAAAAACGTTGTGAGTTGAGGTGCTGGAATCCACGTGATTTTACGCATGATAATCACCGTACTGTAGATGATCGGCCATATGGTGGTGGTCCAGGTATGGTGATGCTGGCCAAGCCGTTACATGCAGCGATTACCGCAGCTAAGTTGCGTCAGGTTGAACAAGGACTGACGAGTCCGAAAGTGATTTATTTGTCACCTCAAGGGGCTCCACTAACGCATGAGAGAGTCATGCGGCTGGCGCAGGACAGTGGTGCAGTGCTGTTATGCGGGCGTTACGAGGCGGTAGACCAGCGTTTGCTTGATCGTTGCGTCGATGAAGAAATGAGTTTGGGTGATTTTGTTTTGTCTGGTGGTGAGTTGCCAGCGATGGCATTGATGGATGCGGTCATCAGGCAATTGCCAGGTGTTTTGCATGATGATGCTTCTGCAGTAGAAGACAGCTTTGTCAATGGCTTGCTGGATTACCCACATTACACGCGACCAGAAGAGTATGACGGTGTTGCTGTGCCTCCTGTGCTATTGGGAGGGAACCATGCCGAGATTGAAAAATGGCGGCGGCAGCAAACACTGCAAGTGACTGCAAGAAAACGCCCAGATTTGATTGTGAAAGCACGCCAGGTTGGATTGTTAAGTGTGGCTGATGAGAAATTTCTGAAAAGTTTGTCGCTAACGTGGTAATTGTGACGTATTCATTATTGCCAT
>JAATGO010000282.1 GCA_015654605.1 Betaproteobacteria bacterium | reverse complement strand
TGACCAAGCATGATTTGCAGCCTGGGGATCTGGTGTTTTATCACACACTGCGTCGCCGCTTCTCACATGTTGGTATCTACCTGGGCGACCAAAAATTTATCCATGCTCCATCTAGAGGTAGCCAAGTCCGTATCGAAAGCATGGATATTTCTTACTGGAAAAAACGTTTTATTGGTGCACGTCGCATCACGGCAGAAGATCAACAGCAATTACCTCATTAAGCCGTATCAGATTTCTGCGAGTAAAATTTTTACTCGCCTCTTTGATTTTTTTACTCCCCCCATTTCTGCGCTCCCCCTCCCTCTTCCTCTTTCGCATTATTAATTAACAGATAACGATGCATCTCATGCGTTGTTACATATCATCTCCCCCACTAAAGTTATTCCAATATCTACTGCAAAATACCCACCACACCATGCCAGAGACTAGCATCAGAAAAACTGACGCAAGCAAAAAGAAAAAGCGATTTTACGAATCACGGTAGAAACGACATCATATGACCCATCCAACCATAAGGGATGTTAACTATGATACGCACGGGTAATCAGTACCGCGAAGGTCTGAAAGATGGACGGGAAATCTGGATTGACGGGGAGCGTGTCCGCGATGTCACCACACATCCTGCATTTACACCTATCGTCGATGTCAAAGCGCGCATGTATGACATGGCGTATGAAGAAAAATATGCCGACAAACTAGTCTATCAAGACAATGGTCAAGCCCATTCGGTCTTCTATAAACCTCCCGTTGAGCAAAAAGACTGGAGCGATAAACTAACTGCAGTGGACGCGGTTCTGAAAGACATTGGAGGGGTCGTTACTCGTGTCGGAGATGAAACCATTGGAGAAATGTGGTCACTCTATGATGGTCGTGACATGCTGGCACAAATCGATCCCCGTTTCGCTGATAACATCGATCGTCATATCAAAGCCGTCGTAGAAAACGATATTTTTCACGTATCAGCAAATACCGACCCAAAAGGAGATCGTTCTCTGGCACCACAGGATCAGGATCCGGACATGATGGTGCATGTCGTCAAAGAAACTGATACTGGCATCATCATTCGCGGTGCCAAGTATGAAACTGCAGCGGCCTATGCTGACCAGGCATTCCTCAAACCCACCGTTGGCGCATGGACGAGTGAGGGGCTCTCTGACTACGCATTAGGCTGCATCGTCAAAATGGGAGCACCTGGTGTCAAGCACATTTGCCGCAGTGGTTTTGCTGGCCGTCAAAACACCGAAGACTACCCTCTTTCCAATCGTTTCGATGAAGTTGAAGCATTGGTCGTCTTTGACAATGTCTTAATTCCCTGGGAAGACGTGTTTTTCTATCGCCATACCAAGGCGGCCCAGTATGTACGCAGCACCCTGCATCGCTACTCGGCATTTCCTTATGTATTACGCTTGCTCTATAACGCCGACATGATGATTGGCGCTGCCATGTGGAACGCCAAGCAGACCGGTCTGGATAAACTGCAAGGAGTCAGAGAAAAACTGGCAGATCTGGTGTGCTATCGAGAAGGGATTAATGCCCATTTAACCGCCTCCATCGCGATGGCGGAGAAAAGCCCAGGTGGGTTGCTCATGCCACACCAATCATTGCTTTATGCGGGGCGTGTTCATGCTTGCTCACAATTACCCCATATGATGCACATCGCACGTGAGCTCTGTGGTGGCCAATTGTGCGTCACACCCAATGCCTCTTCATTTGCCAAGGGAGAAAGCAGTCAATGGCTCAAAAAATTCTACACACTCAATGAGCAGTGGAATTCGGATGACCGCCGCAAGCTACTGGCATTTGCCCGTGATCTGCTTAATTCGGACTATGCCGGACATCGCCTGGCATTTGTTCAATTTGCACAAGCACCTCATTTTAGCCACCTGGCTGCTGTCTACAGCAATTTTGATTTCTCGGGACCGCTGGATTTTGTACGTAAATCAGCAGGTCTGTCAGATGCTGTCATGGGACAAAAATAATGGATGCAAACCGCTTCCGTGACGCCATGCGCCTTACCGCCTCTGGTGTAGCGGTAATCACCACCGATGGAAGTGGCGGAAAAGCCGGAGTGACTGTTTCCAGTCTGTCGTCGCTATCGATGGAGCCGCCTTCCGTCATTCTTTGCATCCACAAAGACGCGCGCGTGCTGTCCATTATGCGTGAAAATGGCGTGTTTGCTGCCAATGTTTTGGCACAGCAACAGTGGCGTGTCGCCGATGCTTTCGCAGGTTTGATCCCGGAGCTGCGCGACAACCGTTTTGCCGTCGCTCAGTGGCAAACATTGACCACGGCAGCTCCTGCTTTAGAGGAAGCAACATGTTCCTTTGATTGCACACTGGCGACAACATTAGAGTTTGGTAGCCACGTCATTATTGTCGGTGAAGTCATTGATCTACGCACAGCACCCAGTCTGCCGCTAGTTTTTTCTGATCGCAGTTATCGGCAATTGACGCAATTTGCGGCTTGAAACAGAGAGCACTCAGAAAACAAGAGATGCAAAAAAACTGACTTTGCCATCTCATGCATTATCTTCGTAGCATCAGTAGTACTGCTGAATGGGAAACCTTCAGTGCATACCAGGTAGTTCTTCATGATTGAATGAGCATTTCTTTTAAAAGGTTTGTAATGTTGAAAAAACTTTTTACAGCAGGTCTTCTCACCAGTGCCATCATTGGCATGCATGCTCAAGCTGCCGACAAATTCGTAGTTAGCACATGGGGAGGCAGTTTCCGCGATCTCATTGATGACACCATAGGGAAGGAATTTACTCGTCAAACCGGTGTGGAAGTGCAATACGTCACTGGTGGCACCATCGACCGTCTGAATAAGGCAAAACTCAGCAAAACACCAGAAAGCGATATCACCTTTACCACCTCGCATATTGGTTGGCTCTATGTGGACGCCAACCTGTTCGAAAAATTAGATCCATCAAAAATTCCGAACATGGTCAATTTAGTCCCGCAAGCTAATATCAGTCCTTACCATATCGGCAGCTGGGCTTATGTCTACACCATCGGTTATCGACCTGATCTGGTTCCTAAAGATATTCCCTTTAATAGCTGGGAAGATTTATGGAATCCTAAACTCAAAAACATGGTCTCAGCACCGGATTTCGATCCAAGCCACATCATTGCCGTCTCTGCCTTATTATCTGGTGCCACGCCAGAAACCTGGGAAAAAGGCCAAGCCAAATTACTCGCGTTGAAACCCAACTTCAAATCGTTCTATTCCAATGATGCCAGCAGTCAGCAGTTGCTTGCCACTGGTGAAACACCTGTACAAATTTTGTTATCCATCAATGCCTACTACATGATTGGCCAAGGCGTTCCGATCAAACTTATCATTCCTAAAGAAGGAGCCGTGTTGGGTGTGGATACCATGGGGATCATGAAGGGCACAAAACATGCTGATCTCGCATATAAGTTCATGAATATTGCCCTCTCTCCTGAAGTACAGGCAAAAATCGTCGATAGCCAGAAGGCCAGCCCCGTTGTATTGAATGCCAAAGTCAGTAAAGAAGATGCGGCCTTACCAGGGGTATTCACGACGCAAGATCAGTGGAATAAACAAACTATTGTGATTGACAATAAATTACGTGCAGCCAAAACAGCGGAATGGCGCAAATGGTTTACTGAAAATATCATGTCTCGTTAATGCCTGACTATTTTCCGAAAATAGCACAATAGCACCGCAGGCCAGTAGCGTATTATTGGTCTACGGTATCATCATTAATGGACAGAATATTTCGTAGATTCACCTCGTTTTTACCCATACGGGTCGTCCCAGACTACCCCTTATTTTTGGATTTCCCCAACTTTCGGGAACACTATGCAAGCAAGATCAGGTTTCTTGTTCTGGTTCATTGGCCCAGCAACGCTACTAGCGATAATACTGAGCATTGCCATCTTTACTGTCTTCCAATACAGCATCCGCTCCTTTATTCCCGGTTCACTCGATGTTGGAGGATTCACACTAGACAACTTCACTGCCCTGTTCAAGGTAATCTATGCCAATGCTTTCTGGAACACACTGTGGCTAAGTATCAAAACCTCCATTTTCACCGTACTATTGGCCTATCCCCTGGCTTACGCTTTAGTACGTACTGAACGTAAATTATTGAAAGCAGCCATTCTGATCATCGCCATCACCCCTTTATTCTTAGGCGAAATCGTCAGAACCTACTCCTGGATCATTGTGCTGGGTAATAACGGTTTCATTAACTCCATCCTCACCAAATCTGGTCTCATAGAAACTCCCTTAACATTAATGTTTACCCAATTTGGTGTCTTGGTCGCACTGATCCATGTCACCATTCCTGTTGTAGTACTCATGCTTTCCGCAGCATTGGCGCATATCAACCGTGATTACGAAAAAGCCGCTATCAGTCTTGGTGCAGGTCCTGTACGCTGCTTTCTCACTATCACGTTGCCGCTATCCATACCTGGTATTGCTGCAGGCATGACAACTGCCTTTGCCTGGACCTTCAGCGCTTTTGCCACGCCACAAATCATTGGCGGTGGTCGAGTCAACACTGTCGCCACCCTGGTATATCAACTTGGTTTTTCTTCCATGAATTTCCCTTTTGCGGCAAGCCTGAATGTCGCGGGTCTGATATTGACCATCGTCGTATTGGTTCTGCTCAAACGTGCCACACAGAAATGGCAACAAACGAGAACACACTCATGAAAAGTATTCCGTATCCGCTATATGCTCGTCTGTTACGTTGGGGAGGCTATGCGCTGGTTCTGTCCATCATCATTTTTATCCTCACGCCAGTACTGGTCGTCACCATTGCTTCTCTCAATGACAAAGCCATACTCAGCTTTCCACCTCAAGCCTGGTCTTTTCGCTGGTTCAGACGTGCATTCTCTTATCAAGACTTCAGAACCAGCTTCGTATCCAGTGCCATCGTTACTGCCTGGGCGTCTTCTATCGCACTGGTCATTGGAGCCACACTGGCTATCGCAATCAAACGTTACCACTTCGCCCATAAGGAAGCACTGCAAACAGTATTGATGTCGCCCCTGATCATTCCCCATTTCACGATTGGTCTAGGCTTATTGATTCTTAATGCCCAGTTTGATGTCGAACGTGGTTTTGCCATTGTCGTGGTGTGCCACGTTATCTTGGTATTGCCATTTGTACTGCGTAGCATCTATGTCTCTCTTGAGAATCTGGATCTGCAAATCGAACGTGCTGCCGCTAGTCTTGGCGCTTCCCCATTACGCGTCATCACAACGATTACCTTGCCACTACTAGCTCCAGGCTTATTTGGCGGCTGGCTTTTTGCTGCCATCATGTCGTTCAATGAATTCACCGCATCCTTGTTCATCACCACTCAGGCAACACAAACATTACCGGTTGTGATGTACAACTATGTCCGTGAATTTGCTGATCCAACTTTAGCTGCCCTATCCGTTATCTACATTATTCTGACATCGGTAGTCTTAATCATTGCTAATATGTTCTTCGGTCTGGGGAAAGTTCTGAGCGTCGAAAGTGGACACTAAGTACTGTGCGTGCAAATGCTGCCAGAATTATTTACGTAGATAGATAAGCACATTCCTAAGCAAAGGTGAAATAATCAATTCAACATCAACATTACTTGCCGCACATGCTAAGCACATCAGTATCCCCGTTGGGGGTCTATTTGATGCAACACCGTCTCCCCCTTATCCATTCGCCTGATATTCTCCACAATCTGTGCAACGGCAGATTCAGGAATCGCCACCGATGCTAAATGAGGCGTAATCAAAACGTTTTCCATATCCCATAATGGGCTATCCTCTGGTAATGGCTCAATGGCAAAAACATCGAGTGCTGTTTGTGCCACCGCTCCACTTTGTAAGGCACTGATCAATGCCTCCTGATCGATTACCTCGCCGCGAGAAGCATTGATTAAGCAACATCCTTTTGGCAATAATGCCAACCGTTCTGCATCAAGCAGATGCCGTGTATCAGAAGTCAGCGGTAGCATGACAACTAAAATATCTGTTTGTGCAAGAAACTCGGGCAAACTTGCCATACCATCACTGCAATGCACTCCTGCCAGGATTTTAGATGTTCTCGCCCATCCCTTTACAAAAAAACCATGTCGCGTTAATTCGTTGGCAGCATAGGCACCAAGCTCTCCTAATCCCAACACCCCTACACGAATAGACTCTGGATTACGTGGATGTAAATAGGCCCAGCGTCGTTCTCGCTGCGCCTTTTCAAAATAAGGAATATCCCGAGAAAATCGCAAAACATTTAATACGATATAGCTGCTCATCATGCGCGCCATATTGGGATCAGACAACCGAGTAATGGGAATAGCAGGCAAATCTTTTCGTCCCAGCAAAGAGTCCACACCAGCGCCCAGATTAATAACCATTTTCAGATAGGGATAGCGCGCAAAAAAATCTTGTGGCGGCTTCCAGACCAAGGCATAGTGCACATCATTCGGATGGTCAATTTGCTCCGGCTGCATCACGCGCAACCCCGGCAATGCTTTTTCCAAAAGCCTCTTCCAGATGTCGAATGAATCAAAATTACTGAAAAAAACTAAAATTTCTTGTCGTTCTGGTGCCATAGAGATAAGGGAGGATGACATAAATACGTTCAAAACAAATGTAAAACAGAGCCGAACTTAATTGAAAAAAATCGCGTCGAATCACTTATCGTGGAGCAGTACGGCAATCGCCTCCAGCGCCAACTCATATCCAAGCGCCCCCAAGCCAGCAATAACGCCTGTAGCTGCCTTTGAAATAAAAGAAGAATGGCGAAATGGTTCACGCTTCCAGATATTACTCATGTGCGCTTCGATGATAGGACCGGGGAATGAGAGCAATGCATCCAGAATGGCGACAGAGGTATAGGTCAACCCGGTCGCATTGATGATAATACCCTGCGCCTGTGTACGTGCTTCCTGAATCCAATCAATGATTTCCCCTTCATGGTTGGATTGACGAAATTCCAGATGCAAAGACAATGACGTTGCTCGTACCTGACAACGCTCCTGCAGTGCTACAAAACTATGACGTCCATAAGTACCATCAGGATCAAGACCATAGAGATTGGCATTAGGGCCATTTAAAAAGAAAACTGCTGGTGAAGTCATACGTGCGCTCCTGCCTGGCGTGAATGTAAAATCTACTCAAATGGATTCAGAGGGAATCGTCGCGACCATGGCTGTAGTAGCATTAAAAGCATCAAACCATTTAGCGGTAGCACAATAACGCTCGCGCCATGGGTGATCGGCAAAACGAAAATCGAGATACCCGAGCGCACAACCCAGACTAATTTCTCCAATAGTAGGCCGATCAATACGCAAACTGGAGGCAAGTGATTCGATCTGCACCAGACTAGCCTCTATCTTGGTAAGTTGTGCTTCGCGCCAAATATCCCATTGAAACTGCACTGGACGAGCGCTCCGCTCATAGCGCGCTAACAAGGCTGCATCAAGCAGGCCATCGCCAAGAGACTGGTGAATTAACGCATCCCAACGCGCCGCTCCCACTTTAGGAAAAATAAGGCCACCACCTGCCAATGCATCAAGGTATTCACAAATAACGCGGCTATCAAAAAAGCTCTGTCCATGTTCATTGATCAAGGTGGGAACCTTGGCCAAGGGATTATGTTCGGCAATACTCAGATCGCGATGCACCGGATGTGCGGCACTCGGCAAATACGTTATTTTATCGCGCAAACCTAAAAGAATCGCTGACACGACTACTTTACGGACATAAGGCGAAGTAGAGGCATAAAAAAGTTTGAACATCGTATTATCATTCCGTTCTCAATTGTATGACATGCTCAGTAAACACCCATCATCATCGACATTAACACAAAGTAATTCATGAAGGAAACTCTCATCCATTGGTACATTGATGTCGTACACTGACATCACATCATGGCAGCAAAATCACTTTGCCACAATTCGCACCAGACTCCAGAAAATGATGCGCTTGTGCAGCCTCATCAAGGCGCAATGCGGCATGAATATGTGGACGAACCTGCGCATTGCGTAACAATGGTAGCAGGTAACGCTGGATATCCTGTGCGATACGTGTCTTTTCTGCCCATGATTTAGGACGCATAGTCGATGAAGTCAGCATCAGTTGCTTTTTCATCAGTATCTGCAAATCAATCGGCACTACAGAGCCCTGCATAAACGACAAACTGACATGCCGTCCTCCTGGCGCCATCGCTTCAAGATTACGCATCACTGCATCACCACCGACAATATCCAATACAACATCAACGCCTACCCCATCTGTTATTTCATGACATATTTTCACAAAATCCTGTGTCTTGTAATTGATCGCTTCTACCGCTCCCAACTCACGCATGAAGGCCTGTTTTTCATCACTCCCTACCGTGACGATGACCTGTGCTCCTATTGCTTTAGCCAAGCGGGTGGCAAGTGTTCCAATACCACTTGCACCACCATGGATTAACAACGTTTCTCCTGGCTGCAAGCGCCCTAATATAAATAGATTATGCCAGACCGTAAATGCTCCTTCTGGTAAAGCCGCTGCTTCATTCATACTCATACCAAAGGGTACCAAAAAGCAATGATCTGCTGTTGCAATGGCGTACTGTGCATAGCCACCCCCTGATAATAGCGCCATCACGGATTGTCCAATGCTGAATTGATCAACACCAACTCCCAAGCCGACCACCACCCCAGATGCCTCTAACCCCAATATGTCAGTCACTCCGGCAGGAACGGTAATTATGCCGCGCCGTTGCATCACATCAGGACGATTGACCCCTGCAGCAGAAACCCGCAATAATATCTCGCCCGGGCCAGGTTGCGGTATCGGTCGCTCTACCATTTTTAGCACATCCACTTCACCGAGACCTTGCGCTACGATCGCTTTCATATGTTGCTGGATCATGGCTGCTGATATTCAGCGCCAATCGCTCTCAATGCGGCTTGTGCCACTTCCACATCTTGTGCTCCTGTCCCCGAACCAACACCAACGCCCCCAACACAAACATTATCAATAATAATGGGCAAGCCCCCCTCAAGATTTGTCAAACGCTGTCCACCCGCCAAGGAAAGTTTAAGTTCCAGAGAAGAATCTAAACGCGATGTTGGCTGGCGATGTGAAGCCGCTGTTACCGCTTTTGATAAACAGGTCTCCCTGGAAAGAAGCTTTGCACCATCCATGCGAACAAATGCCAGGAGATTACCCCCCTCATCTACGATAACAATATTCTGTGGCACATGAATCGACTCTGCATGCGCAACCGCACCGGCAAGCGCCTGCAATGCTCCCGCATGCGTCAATTTACTAGAAGAACGAATGATATTAGTCATAGAATGTGATGTCACCATACAATGGTAAATAAAAGAAATGAAGAAACAAAGATAACAACGCCATTGGCTCTCGATTGATACTCAACTCTGAGAGGGGTGTTGAAGAAATACCGTCATATCGGAAGGATGTAAATCCAGCCCAACTGGCATGCCGACAGGCCAATCGAAAATAGCATCGACACCAGATTCCCGCACCAATAAACGTTTTGCGCCAAAGGTCGGGACATTCACGTAAATATCGAGGTGATCCCCCTGAAAGATATGCTGTGTCA
The DNA here is from genome assembly GCA_015654605.1 of Betaproteobacteria bacterium. The sequence continues at coordinate 4,096 of JAATGO010000282.1, read as the reverse complement.
CGGTACCAGTCACAATCGCACCGGTACCAATTTTTTGCAGACGAATATTCTCAGGACGAACGTATAAATCGACCATACTACCAATCGGTATCCGCTGCATGTGTTCAGATCGAAGACTGATCTGATTAGCTCCCAGACTAATCTGGGCACTACCATTTTCGAGCCCCCGATACCTTGCCGGCAACACATTCACATCTCCCAGAAATGAAGCAACGAACGGATCGGCTGGATGACGGTAAATCTCGCCTGGCGGGGCAATCTGGCGAATACGTCCTTGCGACATGACCGCAACACGATCTGACATACTAAGCGCTTCAGCCTGATCGTGTGTGACAAACACCGTCGTCACACCCAGTTTGCGTTGAATTTCCTTGAGTTCAATTTGCATTGACCCACGCAAGTTTTTATCCAATGCAGAAAAAGGTTCATCCAGTAATAGTACCTTTGGCCGAATCACAATTGCCCGCGCCAATGCAACCCGTTGTTGTTGTCCACCAGACAATTCCCTAGGCTTGCGCTCCCCGTAACCGTCCAATTTGACCAATGCCAACGCCTGTTCAGCACGTTGCGCAATTTCTTGCTGTGGTACTCCTCGCATGCGTAAGCCATAGCCAATATTTTTGGTCACTGTCATATGCGGAAATAACGCATAGTTTTGAAAAACAATACCAATTTCACGCTGAAAAGGTGGCGTTTGCGTCATCAACTCGCCATCAATAAAAATTTCTCCTTGATCCGCTTGCGTGAATCCTGCAATCAAATTGAGTAATGTGGTCTTGCCACAACCAGAAGGACCAAGCAACGTCAGAAACTCCCCTTCCATAATTTGCAATGACACCTCATGCAGTGCCATAGCATCATTAAATTTCTTGGCAACGCCATCAAGACGAACAGCAATAGATCGCTCCCCCTCTGGAACCTTATCGTCTTCATGGAAAGCATCCGTTGCATGGAATGCAGGGGCTATATGTATTGTCATCTATATACTCAATGATTGATCTATCAAGATACTACTGCCTGATACTCTCAGCAGCGAGAATACTGCCTAATTCCACCTGCACTGATTAGCGCTTCCTGAAGCCACGCTTAGGTATTCCCAAAGCAAGAGAAAATAGGCCAATTTCATCATATAGAATGAAAATGAGGCGCCTCAAAAATTCCGATCCAACAGAACAAAAAAAGTGAATTGCCTTTTGCGCACATCTCGCTGAACATGCATCAACCTGATTCAATACCCCATGGCAGACTCATGGTGAGACTATTCTCCCTTTTTTGGAGCAGCATTAATGGCGCACACCCGTATTCGCAAGTTCAATACCAAACAAACCTATCCTGAACAAAATCTTGACAACGACCTCTGCCAGGCTGTCGTGGCACGCGGAAAAATCGTTTTTCTACGAGGACAGATCGGCCAAAATATTGATACCTCGGAAAGCGTCTGCATTGGTGACGTAGCTGGGCAAGCCGAACAAGCGATGCACAACATTAATATGCTACTCACAGAAGCTGGCGGCAAGCTGGAACATGTCAGCAAAATCACTATCTACCTTATCGATCCACGTTTCCGTGAAGATGTTTATCGTGTCGTAGGACGTTGGCTCAAAGGTGTCTATCCAGTCTCCACTGGCATTGTGGTCTCCGCGCTTGCCCGTCCAGAGTGGCTGGTTGAAATCGATGCAACAGCCGTCATACCTGATTAAACTAATTCGCGCTGCCAGACAAACGACGATAGACCCCAGTATGCTGTACGTACCGACATACGCCCATACACACTATTCCCAGACCACTCACACCAGGATCATCATGACTTTTTCCATCGTTGCTCGTTGCCCCAAGTCAGGACAATTTGGTGCTGCTGTGGCCTCCTCTTCACCTGCAGTTGCCGCACGCTGCATCTTTGTGCGCGCAGGTGTCGGTGCTGCGGCAAGCCAAAACATCACCGATCCGATGCTAGGACCGCGTATACTTGATCTCATGCAAGATGATGCCACACCTGCTGCCGCGATCCTCGCCACGAAAGAATGCTCCCCTCATATTGAATATCGCCAATTGATGGCAATTGATGCCACCTCCACTCCAGTCATATTTACCGGTTCCTCCGCGCTGGGTGTACTAGCCAGTGTCGTGGGCAAAGATGCTGCCTGTGCGGGCAATATGCTCTCATCTGTCAACGTACCTGCCGCGATGCTTTCCGCTTTCGAATCGACAACAGGTGCACTGGCCGAACGCCTGATGCAAGCCATGTTAGCAGGCATCTCTGCCGGAGGAGAGGCAGGCCCCATCCATTCGGCCGGTCTGTTAGTCGCGGATAAACTCAGTTGGCCACTGGTAGACCTGCGTCATGATTGGGTAGAAAATGATCCCATCGGCATGCTTTTTCGTACTTGGCAAGTCTATGCACCACAAGCGAACGATTATGTTGCGCGAGCACTTGATCCACGTTCCGCTCCCAACTTTGGTGTCCCTGGTAACCCATAGGGTGGCATGCGTGCACTGAAATATGATACGTTTCGGCATGAATATTGCTAAGCTTATACATGATTTATGACTTGACTGAAGGGTGAAACATATTCACTTCACGGCATCATCATCTGTGCATATATTTTTTAAAAGGAACACGTGATATTGCACCCAACTACCAAGTCAACCATGCTATTTGATATCAATCTACTATAAGCGACGTGTTATGCTCAATAGAATCTCTCTACGGCAAATGGAGTACTTTGTTGCTACAGCAGAATACGGTAGTATTCTCACGGCTTCAGAGCATATCCATATTTCCTCTCCCTCTATTTCAGCTGCCGTTGCTCACATTGAATCCGAATTACAAGTACAACTCTTCGTTCGACACCATGCAAAAGGTTTAACGCTCACGCCCATTGGCTCGCTGATCAAAAAAGAATGTAAACAGATCCTAGAAAACCTGTCCAATCTATATACGGTAGCATCAGAATCCCTCAATTCCATTCGTGGCCCTTTGCGGGTAGGCTGCTTTGAAGCATTTGCTCCAATGATTTCACCAGAAGTAGTATGGGGATTTGCACAAGCATTTCCTGGTGTACGCTTGACACAGATTGAGGGTGATCAAGAGACCCTACTGGAAAAAGTACGCAATATGGAAATCGATGTAGCCTTGACTTACGATCTATATCTGACAGATGAGGTCGAGTTCACCCCTTTAGCACAATTACCTCCGCATGTCGTCGTAGGAGAATTGCATCCACTTGCGGAATGCCGCGCAATCTCGCTGGAAGAATTGGAACCCTACCCGATGGTTCTACTCGATATGCCATTGAGTACAGAATATTTTATGTCCCTGTTTATCAACGCCAATATCCAACCGAATATCCATGCACGTTCCGCCAGCATTGAGGTCGTCCGCTCCATGGTAGCCAACCATATTGGCTATTCGCTGTTCAACGTACGTCCTAAATCCAACTATTCCCTAGATGGTCGGCGCGTTGTCCCAGTACGGCTTGCGGGAAAACATCGGCCAATGCAACTCGGCATCGTCACCTCGAAAGCCGTGCGTCCGTCACGTCTAGTCAACGCCTTCAAAGAACGCTGCCAGACATTTATTTCTGATCAATATATTCCAGGCATGGCTGCCGCTCATTTCTTTGATCCGCGCGAAGTCGCCAATGCAACGCCCATTGTTACAGCAGCATAGTCATGAATGCTCTATCACCCATAGTCATACTATCGTTACCATCATTGTTCACGTTATTTTATTGTTTATATTTCTATGCAACTCAGTCGTAGCGCAGAGCTCTTAAAGCAATTGATTGCTTTTCCCACCGTATCGCGTACATCCAATCTGGCGCTCATTGATTTTGTCGCTACGCTGTTAGCGAACGAAGGCATCGAATCCACCATCGTCCATGATGAACCTGGAACCTGCGCCAATCTATTTGCCAGTACTGGCCCATCTGACATCCCTGGCATCATGCTATCAGGCCATACGGATGTTGTCCCCGTCGCTGGGCAACCTTGGAGCACTCCAGCATTTGAAGCCTCGGTACGTGACAACCGCATCTATGGTCGTGGAGCCGCTGACATGAAAGGCTTTGTCGCATGCGCTGTCATCGCGATGATC
>JAATGO010000285.1 GCA_015654605.1 Betaproteobacteria bacterium | reverse complement strand
TGACGAATCATACCGCGGGTATCACGTCCGTAACTACCAGCTTCGGAGCGGAAGCATGGGGAATGCGCGGTCATTTTCAGAGGAAGATCATCACCAGCAACAATCTCGTCTCTGACCAAATTTGTCAGAGGTACTTCCGCGGTAGGGATTAAGTACAAGGAGGTATTGTCGCTGCTATCGCCTTCTTGCCCGCCCTTTTTGACGGCGAACAGATCTGCTTCAAATTTAGGAAGCTGGCCTGTGCCACGCAAGGAGTCTGCATTGACAATGTAGGGGGTGTAACATTCGGTGTAACCATGTTCCTGCGTGTGTGTATCCAACATGAATTGCGCCAGTGCCCGGTGTAGTCGGGCAATGCCTCCCTTCATCACGGCGAAGCGCGATCCGGTCAGCTTGGCTGCCACATCAAAATCCAGCCCCAAAGGTGCTCCGACATCGACATGGTCTTTTACTTCAAAATCAAAACTGCGCGGCACTCCGACTTTACGCACTTCGACATTCCCACTCTCATCCGTACCAGATGGCACAGATTCATGTGGCAAATTGGGAATCGCCAGTAAATATTCTTGTAACTTTGCCTGTACTGCTTCCAGACGAATGGCAGAGTCTTTCAATTCATCGCCAATACCGGCCACCTCGCCCATGACGATTGAAGCGTCCTCCCCTTTGCCTTTGAGCACGCCGATTTGTTTGGATAGCGAGTTACGCTTGCTTTGCAACTCTTCAGTGCGCGTTTGAATGTGTTTACGCTCTGCTTCCAGTTTGCTAAAGGTATCGATGTCCAACTGGAATTTCCGGGCAGCCAGACGAGTGGCAACGGCGTTGATGTCTTTGCGAAGAAGTTGAATATCAATCATGGAGGCCAAACAGTAGTATCAGAAAACCACCATTGTACCAAGCCTGGCGCTGTTCCCCAATGGGGGCTGATGCGCCATGACAATGTGCCATGGCAAGGTTCCGTCAATGAATCAACCACGTTGGGGAATATTGAGCCCTCTTTGTACCGCTGGTCTAGCTAAGAAAACCTCCAACGCATGTAGAACACGAGGGAAATCTGTTATCTGTACCAGATCACCAGCGCCGTAGAAATTAACTAGGACATTCACCCATGGAAAAATAGCAATATCGGCAATGGTAAACTCCTTACCCATCACCCAGTCACGTTCTGCCAATCTCCCTTCAAGCACCCCCAGCAAGCGCCGGGACTCGGCAACATAGCGGTCACGCGGTCGCTTATCTTCAAAAGTACTGCCAGCAAATTTTGCGAAAAATCCGACTTGTCCAAACATGGGGCCAATGCCTCCCATTTGAAACATCAACCATTGAATCGTCTCATAGTGCTCAGAGGGGTTCTTCGGTATGAATTGTCCCGATTTGTCGGCCAGATAGAGCAGAATCGCTCCTGATTCGAACAGTGGTAAGGGTTTATCTCCTGGGCCATTGGGATCGATAATAGCGGGGATTTTGTTGTTAGGATTCAATGACAAAAATTCAGGTGACATTTGATCATTTTTGTCGAAACTCACGAGATGGGGCTCGTATGGCAGGCCACACTCTTCCAACATGATCGAAACCTTGACGCCATTCGGCGTTGGTAGCGAGTAAAGTTGAATCCATTCTGGATGACTTGCAGGCCATTTTTTAGTAATTGGAAAGGCAGAAAGGCTTGTCATAAAAATTCCTGTAAAAATAGGCGATAAAGCCTGGCAGCGTCTCGATCAAGACACCATATGTTGGGTACGCAGGTAAACACGCAATGCAACGGCATCCTCCAGAAAAATTACCAGGATGATGCTGTCATTGTTCGAGCAATATTGTAATTGAGCACCAGGAAAGATGTTGGGGAATGGTCAAAATCACCGATCTACGATCAAGAGAGCTTACCGCGACATGATGCGCTCTATTTTTTAGCCTCTTCATCAAGCTTTTTCAAAAATGCCATTTTCTCAGCAATCTTGATCTCCACGCCACGAGGTACAGGTTGATACCATTGCGGCTCTTCCATTCCATCAGGAAAATAGGTTTCTCCTGCCGCATAAGCATTGGGTTCATCATGCGCATAGCGGTAAGCATGCCCGTAACCTAGTTCTTTCATTAACTTGGTGGGAGCATTACGCAGGTGTATCGGGACTTCTCGCGACTTATCTTGCGCAACAAAGGCACGCGCCTGATTGTAGGCATTGTAACCAGCATTGCTTTTGGCGGCGATGGCTAGATAAATCACGGCCTGGCCTAATGCTAGTTCTCCCTCCGGTGACCCCAGACGTTCAAAGGTGGCGGCAGCATCATTGGCAATCTGTATCGCACGGGGATCTGCCAAGCCAATATCTTCCCAGGACATGCGTATAATGCGCCGCGATAAATAGCGGGGATCAACACCGCCGTCTAGCATACGGCATAGCCAATACAATGCGGCATCTGGATTAGAACCACGGACTGACTTATGGAGCGCTGAAATCTGGTCATAAAAATTATCGCCCCCTTTATCAAAACGTCGTCCGTTCAACGTTAATGCATTCTGTACAAATTCGGCGGTAATGCGATTGGTTTTACTTGCACGTGCAGCAGTATCGGCCTGCTCCAACAAATTCAATAATCTGCGGGCATCACCGTCTGCGTAGCCAACCAATGTCTCTATTGCCGGCTCGTCGAACTGCAAAGAAGTCAGCACCGTTTCCTGTGCCCGTGCCAGCAACTGTTTCAATTCTTCTTCCGTCAAGGACTGCAACACGTACACTTGAGCCCGAGAGAGCAAAGCAGAGTTAACTTCGAAGGAAGGATTTTATGTTGTCGCACCAATGAATGTGATCAGCCCGGACTCAGCATATGGTAGCAAGGCATCTTGTTGCGATTT
>JAATGO010000310.1 GCA_015654605.1 Betaproteobacteria bacterium | reverse complement strand
GGTCGTTGCTACCGCTGTTGGTGAAAACTCCTTGCCGCACACCACATCTACCGGAATTGGCACAGACGCTCCACGCTGCGCCATCAATTCAATGATCGCCCTTGCTTCTGGTACCAGATCTGGCTCTGCCAGCGACTTGCCTATTTTCAACCCGGATGCCAGCATGAAGGTATTGGCGATACCACCACCTACAATTAGGTGATCTACTTTGTTTGCCAGCGCCTTGAGAATAGTCAGCTTGCTCGATACTTTAGAACCCGCAACAATCGCCAGCAGTGGCCGTGCAGGCTGGTTCAGGGCTTTACCCAAGGCATCCAGCTCAGCAGCCAGCAAAGGACCAGCACATACCACCGGAGCGAATTTGGCAATGCCATACGTTGTCGCTTCCGCACGATGCGCAGTACCAAAAGCATCATTGACATAAACATCGCATAATTTGGCCATTTTTTGCGCCAATTCATCGCTATTTTTCTTTTCGCCTTTATTGAGACGACAATTTTCCAATAGCACAACCTGTCCCGGCACCACTGCAACGCCTTCTGTCCAGTTTGTCAGCAACTTGACATCCATTGATAACAGTTCGGACAACCGCTTGGCCACTGGCGCCAAACTGTCCTCAGGTTTATATTCACCTTCAACAGGTCTACCCAGGTGCGATGTCACCATCACGGCCGCACCGCCCTCCAATGCCTGCTTGATCGCGGGAATAGATGCGCGAATACGCGTATCTTCCGTGATATTGCCAGCATCATCCTGCGGGACATTCAGATCTGCGCGGATAAATACCCGCTTTCCTTGCAACTGTTTGGCAGCGATCAAATCGCTTAATCGATTGAATTTCATGTAGTCCGAATCAAAAATAGCGGAAATAGTGCGGAAAACCGCTATTTTACCCCACTGAACCTGTTCCCAAAACCATTTCCCTGACAGCAACATCCAGCCAAGTGCTATTTGCCACGCTATCCGCTCACACAATACCCTGTCTGACCTACTATTTCGAATGAATCATTGAGGGCAGTTCCCCCAACACTGGTTAATATACGTCCATTACACACCAAACTGGCGCTCATTTTACCGAATACCACATATTACCTTTGATGAAATTTCTTTCTCGCCCGAATCCGTTAAAATAATGCTTTCTTATACTTAAGGAGCGTTACATCATGTCTATGGCTGATCGGGATGGTAAAATTTGGAAAGACGGCGCACTCATTGATTGGCGCGATGCGACTCTTCATGTTCTTACCCATAGCCTGCATTACGGCATGAGCGTATTCGAAGGTGTTCGTGCTTACAAAACCCCACAAGGCACAGCGATTTTCAGGCTCAAAGAGCACACCCAGCGCCTGTTTAATTCAGCCAAGATATTCCAGATGGCAGTCCCTTTTGATCAAGCCACCATTATGGAAGCTCAATGCCAGGTCGTCAGAGAAAATCAGCTGGAGTCATGCTATATCCGTCCACTCATCTGGATTGGTTCTGAAAAACTCGGCGTCTCCCCAAAGGGTAACAGTATTCATGTCGCGATCGCTGCCTGGCCATGGGGTGCCTATCTAGGTGAAGAGGGTATCACTCGTGGAATTCGAGTCAAAACCTCTTCATTCAGTCGCCATCATGTCAACGTATCACTGGTTCGTGCAAAAGCAGCCGGCTACTATATCAACTCCATCCTAGCAAATCAGGAAGCGCTCACTGATGGCTATGACGAAGCCCTTTTGCTGGACACAGATGGATATGTCTCCGAAGGGTCTGGAGAAAATGTCTTTATCGTCAGGAATGGCAAGATCTACACACCTGACTTGGCCTCTTGTCTGGATGGCATCACACGTGACTCCGTATTGACAATGGCCAAAGATCTTGGCATCGAAGTTATTGAAAAACGCATCACGCGCGATGAAGTCTATTGTAGTGACGAAGCATTTTTCAGTGGTACCGCTGCCGAAATCACCCCTATTCGCGAACTAGACAACCGCCCGATTGGTAGTGGTACACGTGGCCCAATCACTGAAAAATTACAAGCCTTGTTTTTTGACGTTGTCTGAGGCAAGGCCCCTCAATATCAGCATTGGCTGACACAAATTTAATTACGGAGAAACCATGAGCCAAGTTCAACAAGCGGCAGTCGAGCTCGATAGCAAAGACTTGCCTGCCCACTGCCCTAATCCCAATATGCCACAATGGTCATCCCATCCCCGCGTTTTTCTGGAACTCGATGCCCATGGCAGTGCGAAATGCCCTTATTGTGGCACGCTATATCAGCTCAAGGCGGGTGCTGTCGCCAAGGCACATTAGCGAACACACTCATCGCCATGCCTATCACAACAGCCATGATCACACGGTGTCACAGGAGATGTCATGTCGCGTCCTGAATTCATGATGCATGGCTCACCAGAAGACATTGAGTCTGCCTATTACGATGCCCTTGCTCGTGCAGACCTTGATGGGTTAATGGCGCTCTGGGCCGATGATGAAGACATTGTATGCGTCCATCCCGGAGCACAAAGATTGATCGGTTATGATGCCATTCGTACTGTCTGGCAGGATATTTTATCGCGTGGCAGCCTGCTGATTCACCCCCAGCAACTACACGTTATACATAGTCTCGGTACTGCCATTCATAATATCATCGAACACATCCATCATAGCGCTGGCGAACAACCGGATGTCCATGTCATTGCCACCAATATTTATATCAAAACGACCAAAGGCTGGCGGATTGTCCTACACCACGCATCTGTTGCTCCTGGTCCGGCACCGCTAAACGTCACCGCAGGGGCAATGCTGCACTAAGCTGCTAATGCAACCGCAACAAACTAAGCCTAATCCTGATATGTCGCACTATATCGCTCCCAGCTGGTTACCAGGAAAGCACTTGCAGACTATCTATCCTGCTCTGTTTGCTCCTCGTCCATCGGTCACGTTTCGACGAGAACGCTGGAATACGCCAGATAATGATTTTATCGATATCGATTTTGTCGATGGCTTGCCAGGGCAACCGCTCGTCGTCATGTTTCATGGACTGGAAGGCTCCTCTAGCAGCCCATATAGTCTCGCCCTCATGACGGCACTTGCAGCAACTGGCTGGTCTGGAGCGATCCCTCACTTTCGCGGCTGTTCTGGAGAAATCAATCTTGCTCCACGTTTTTACCATTCCGGTGACAGCACTGAGCTGGATTGGATATTACGCCGCCTGCATACACAAGCAAAACACTCTGGTGCCAGCAAATTCTTTGCTACTGGCGTCTCCCTGGGAGGTAATGTCCTATTACGCTGGCTAGGTGAGTCACAACACCAGGCAGAAATTGTCGATGCGGCCTGCGCCATTTCTACACCACTTGATCTCGCTGGTGGTGGTATGGCATTGGAACAGGGATTCAATCGAATTTACGCATGGTCTTTTTTGCGTACCATGCGCAAAAAAAGTCTTTTGAAACTAGCGCAATTTCCAGGACTGTTTGACCGGGAAGCCCTACTACGGGCTCAAAATTTATACGCCTTTGACAACATCGTCACGGCCCCACTCCACGGCTACAAAAATACGGATGATTATTGGAATCGGGCTAGCGCCAAACATGTATTACATGACGTTACTGTTCCGACCCTGGTACTCAATGCAAAAAATGATCCTTTTTTACCTGCACGGTATTTACCACAAAGTGCTGCATCGTCAGTCACTCTGGAATACCCTGAGCAAGGTGGGCATGTCGGCTTTGCTACGGGACTCCCTCCCGGTAAGCTCAGTTGGCTGCCACAACGGATATTACGCTTTCTCAAAGGTCAATAACCATGGATGACATTGTCAAACAAGCCCTGGAAAAATGGCCTAATGTTCCCCATTGCTATGGTTGGCTGGCACTGGATGCGCGAGGCAACTGGCGCATGCGAGATGAGCGGACGCAAGCATTGAATCTTCCTGGTGATCGTATTGCCCACACTGCATTGATTCAATTTATCAATCGCAACTATACCTGTGATGCCAGCGGTTGCTGGTATTTCCATAATGGCCCACAGCGTGTTTATGTCGATCTGGAACTGACTCCCTATATTTTACATACTGACCCCACCAGGGGCTTCGTCCTGCATACTGGCATGGTAATCGCTTCGAGTCAGGATGACATTCAAAGCGTTTATCTCTCCAATACCGGACGCCTATTCTTTGTCCTATCGCATGGTGTTGCCGCACTCGATGATCGCGACACAAACACTTGCCTACCCTCCATACGGGTCAATAATATCGTAGCATCAGATGAACAATTGATGGCATGGATGGATGGAGCCGACACCTCCAGGCCGCCTTTGTTCTTTCAGCACGGAACCTCGTCATGGCGCATGCAATACCTCCACATCGACACCATCGCAAAACACTTCGGTTTTATTCAGAAACCTAGAAATACTAGTGATACATCAAAGTCATAACGTAAGTGCGCGCAGAGACTACTGTGTTATTTATCTTGCTTCTGCCACGTCCCATGCCGGGAAGACCACGATATCCACCTCTATAAAGAAGGTTTCATTTTTATTTTTCATTTCTCTTTACTGGCTTCCTGCTCTGTACGCCAGCGCTCTTTTAAATCTCGTTCTGATGCGTCGATAATAGATTGATCATAAAAGGTCGCGTCTTTTGCTTCACGCGCAATGCGCAATTGATCTAAAGCCTCAAGCAAACTCCCGGACAACACGTAATACTGTGCCAATGTCATATGCTGCAAGGCTATTTTGCCTTGTTCAGAATAGGCTTTCGCCAACAACTCTTGTATAGCAACTTCTTTTTTATACAATTGTGCCTGATCTCGTAGATAGGATACTGCCTGATCGTAATATTGATTGGCAATCAACGCCTCCGCATATTGATGCACAATCACTCTCGACAGAGGAAATTGGCTGCGCATGGCATCTGCTATTTTTAACGCTTCTGCCGTTTGCTTACGCGCGAGCTTGATCTCAATCTCCAGATTGGCAAATAATACGCTGGAAACCATGGGTTGCGCCAATGCACGCGCTTCTTGCAGTAATTGTTCTGCCTTATCATAAGAGTGCTGCTGATAGGCTACATAAGCCATTCCATAACGTGCGGCCATCATCTGGATTTTGGTATTTTGCCGTAGTTGTCTCTCAAAAAAATCCTGCGCATCACGTAATCCTTGTGCCGTAGCATCTTGCAATACACGCATGCGTGCACGAATCAGTTGGAAATCGGGATTGTCGGCATGTTGTTTATAGCGCTGACCACGAATTCGCGCTTCAATATCTGCGATACGCTCTGTCGTCAACGGATGTGTCAGTAAATACGATGGGACACTAGGGCCGTAATTATTGGATGAAGCCTGCAGGCGCCTGAAAAAAGCGACCATGCCCGAGGTCTCAAAACCGCCATCTTCCAATATCTGCAAGCCCACTCGATCTGCCTCACGTTCAGCATCTCGACTGAAATTCAGTTGCCGTTGCATAGCCACGCCAGTCCCGCCCATGATCGCTGCCATCGCCCCATCACCTCCTACATTTGAAACACCTGCCAGTGCACCTAATACCAGTGACGCCAGCTGTATCATGGAATCTTCTTTTTGCTGCCCCAACATCCGAGCAATATGTCGCTGTGCCACATGACCAATTTCATGTGCTAATACAGAAGCCAACTCAGATTCACTTTGTGCCGCCAATACCAGACCCGAGTGCACTGCGATAAAACCGCCTGGCAACGCAAATGCATTCAGAGTCGGATCACGCACTGCGAAGAAGAAAAAATCAAAACCAGCCTCTCCCCTTACATCAGGCCGAACATTCACTAAAGCATTACCAAAGTTGTTCAAATATTCCAACACCTCCTCGTCATCAATGTAATCAGGATTATGATGGATATCGCGCATGATTTCTTCGCCCAGTTTACGTTCCGCCACTGGCGACAAACTTTCTCGAGCAGAATCTCCCAGGGTTGGCAATCCTTGGGCAAACGTATCGATAGACGATAACATCCCCAATACCATGCTTAGCAACAATAGCAGCGTCACCAGCCATCGTGGCACACTGCAATGTATTTCTAATTTT
>JAATGO010000139.1 GCA_015654605.1 Betaproteobacteria bacterium | reverse complement strand
CTCATCGACCTCATTCGCCAGAAACAAGGAAAAATCATGAATCACCGTTTGAATAAGCAAAAAAATATCATATTAACCGGACCGCCTGGAACCGGCAAGACGCGCAAAGCACTCCAGATCGCACAGTGGCTGACTGGCTCAGGAGCAGCTACGGTCAAGGCATTGCACACGCCTCAGGGAACCATGCAGGGACAATATTTCTGTGTAGCAGAAGATGGTGAGCAATTTGCAGCGATTATTCCCGAGTTTGTCCTATCGTTACCGAGGACACTTCATTAAAATAGGCAACATTCTATTTATCCGCTCTATTTACCATATGTTACTTGGTTGGTCGCACACCAATTCAGAAATCTTGTTATCCTGCCACCTCACCAGACAATAAGCAGCATGACAAATCAGCTGTAACAGCGTCTGTTATTTGCCACCCTAGACTATATTTTTCAATGCGATTTCTTCGTTTCAACTTATACGCCATAGTAACATTCGTCGTCATTTACCTTGCCGGATGTAGTACGACACCAGTGCCATCTCCTACAACACCAGCCGAATCTGTTCCTTCGGCAACAACTATTCCAGGACAGGTTCCGGGGAACTTACAAGTCACTTCTTTTTCTAGTTTGCCAGGATGGAACAAGGATGAGGTATCTCAAGCCTGGCCCGCTTTTCTGAATTCGTGTTCCGTATTGGCCAAAAAAGTCGAGTGGGCACAGGCATGCACAGCAGCATTGCAGGTGAATGGACAGGATACGGTCGCTGTACGGACCTTCTTCGAGACGTATTTCACACCCTATAAATTGACCAATTCAGATGGTAGCGATAATGGCTTGGTAACTGGCTATTATGAACCCTTGTTACGTGGTGCTCGCAAGCGCGGGGGCATGTATCAAACTCCTTTATATGGCCCTCCTGCCGATATGTTGACTATTGATTTGGGAAGTGCCTATCCAGACTTGAAGGGGTTGCGTTTACGCGGCAGGCTGGAAGGAAAGAAAGTCGTGCCATATCGTTCGCGTGCCGAGTTGCTGCAATCGCGTGTACTGGCTGGTAAAGAACTGCTTTGGGTGGATGATCCAATTGATGCTTTTTTTATGCAGGTACAAGGATCTGGCAGAGTCTATTTGACGGATACCGGAGAGACGGTACGACTTGCTTATGCAGATCAAAACGGTTACGCCTACACATCAATAGGGCGTTATTTGGTCGATCACGGGGAACTGACTTTAGCGCAGGCATCAGCACAGGGTATCAAGTCTTGGATTGCAGCCCACCCATCACGAAAAGATGAGTTGCTTAACGTGAATAAAAGCTATGTGTTTTTCCGAGAAGAGCATTTGACGGATCCCTCCCAAGGCCCTAAAGGGGCGTTAGGAGTCCCTTTGACGGAGCAACGATCCATTGCAGTTGATCCCAAATTTGTGCCACTAGGAGCACCTGTTTTTCTGTCAACGACACAACCTAATAATTCAGCTTTGTTGCAACGTCTGGTATTGGCACAAGATACCGGTGGTGCAATACGCGGAGCTGTTCGTGCAGATTATTTTTGGGGATTTGGCGATGAGGCCGGTAATAAAGCCGGCGCGATGAAACAGCGAGGAGGGATGTGGGTGTTGTTGCCAAATAGCGTTAGTTCGCGTCAATAACACAAGAATGGAAGGGTGTGACTGCCGGGAATTGGAGGGACTCTCTATAAATGTTGAGCGGAATAAGAATGCATACAGCAGTGTGGGGAATGATAGAACGGATGTTGATCCTGCCGCTGACCGCACCGATGCTGGTGGTGCCGCTACTAGCCGGGCGAATGGCACAGCACGTTTCGTCAGATCTACAGTCTGGTATCGGCTTCTTCATCTCCGCGCTCGGCGCTTGAATGCCGCTAGCTTGGGCATAAATAGTGTGCCAACCGACGGTAGACTAATGCGCAGCTTACCTCGTGGGCTGCTCTGGGTTTGCAGAAGTTCATTTTCTGCCGATTCCACTTCGCAGAGGATGCGGCGGCAACGCGCCAGGAACGGATATAACGCAATCCATCTTGGTGACGGCATGGAACTCCACCACCTTTGCTGTTTTTTCTCTGTTTCTTTTTACAATACTTTTCTCGGTGCTGATCGTTGCTATCCACTTCCAATTATTGGAAAAGAGGGAAAGTATTTTGTATGGGCTAAATTCAAAGCCCCAGAACTCGAAACATAATATGCGAATAGATAACGGTGGGAAGACAATAAAACCCAAGCCTCAGGCCAGGATTTTATTGGTAGTCTGAAAAACTGTTTTTTTATCTTCCCTGTCCCTGTTTTGGGTAGGAACAGGATGCAGAGAATGAAAAATTAACGTAGCACTAATACAGGAATAGTTGAGTTTGTCAGTACTCTCTGTGTTTTGCTTCCTAGTAATAAACGACCTATCCCGCCACGTCCGTGAGAGGCCATAAAAATGGCATCGCAGTTGTATTGCTTGGCCGCCTTGAGAATTTCTTCATCGGGTTTAAATGCCAGTACGATCACCGTTTCACAGGTAACGCCAGCCGTTTTTGCTGCTTCTTCAATTTTGGCGACGTATTGTTTCGCCAACTCACGCACATTGTCTTCGTAAAAAGTGGGATCAATAGCCATTGCACTTTCTACCAGAGGGGATGAAGGATAAGGTTCTGCTACTGAAATGCCGATGATTTTGGCATGGGTATGCTGTGCATAATCAATGGCATGGGTGATGGCTTTTCCAGATAGCTCAGATCCATCCGTTGGCACGAGAATTGTTGTAAACATATCACTCTCCTTGGTGACGATGCGCCGCAGCACATCCTTTCTATTATCGAGTCCTATTATTTATGAATATGTCATCTAACGCAATTGATCTTGGTCATATTTTATAGAGGTTGCCCTCGAATAGGTGTGCAATGAGTATATTTGTGATTGAAAATGCGCCGCCGATAGG
>JAATGO010000034.1 GCA_015654605.1 Betaproteobacteria bacterium | reverse complement strand
CCAGAAATAGAGGAAGCAATCATCGGGCGTTTTGTGAGTAAGTGTTGCCCCCACATTTTGTAACCGCTGCAGTAACTCTGTATTACGGCCGGTAACGAATGTGTCAAAGCTTGGGGGAGGGGGAGGACTTAAATTAAGCAATAACTGTTTCATGACTTGCCATTATAAAAGCTGCTTTCCAGATAATGGCTACGTAGATGTCGCACAACTACCGAAATAATGGAGGACGCGGGTAGGGCAAGAAGAACTCCAACGAAACCAAACAATTGCCCAAATGCAAGAAGAGCAAAGATAACTACCAGGGGGTGCAGTCCTATACGTTCTCCGACAAGTTGCGGTGTCAAAATGAAGCTTTCCAGCACTTGTCCGATGCCATATACCACCGCGACAGCAATTAAACCGTATAGCCCGGTAAATTGGAGTATTGCGGCAATGATTGCCAATATCAGTCCAAGCCCAAAACCGACATAAGGGATAAAGACCAGAAAACCGGTAATGATACCGATTGGCAAGGCTGTGTCAAAACCGGCAAGAGCGAGTGCAGCAGAGTAATAGATTGCCAAAATTAGCATCACTAGAAGTTGGCCCCGCAGATATTGTGCCAGCAAGTCATCGACCTCCGTGGCCATATGTATCGTTTTAGCGACCCAGCGGCGTGGAATCATGTTTTCAGTGCGTTTGGTAATTTGGTGCCAGTCTTGCAGCAAATAAAAGAGCACCATGGGGATAAACAGTAGATTAGCTAGCCAAGCCAGCAGCGCGGCACTACCAACACGGGCTGAGGCCAGCACCGAGGTCCAGATTTCGTCGCCACTGGTGGCTAGCTTTTGGCTCAAGATTTTCTTGATGCCTGTCATATCTAGCTGTATATGCAAACCGAACTGATGCAAGCGTGGCGCGAGAGCGGTATTGATTTTATCGAGAAACGCCGGGATTTGGTGTTGTAGTAATGGTATTTCTTTAATGAGCATTGGGACGACTACCAATATTAATGCCAGAATGACCAGAATAAATAGCAGAATGACGATCAGCACAGCAATTGCACGCGGTAGGTGAAATTGCCCGAGACGCCTGTTGGCAAGCCAGTCGACCCCAGGATTGAGCGCGTAAGCAAGGATGGCAGCCGCGACAAAGGGTGTTAGCATGGGGCCCAGTAATATCAGTAACCCTATGAGCAACAACCCTATAAAAAGCCACAATAGGCTTTGTTTTTGCTCGTCAGTAAAAGAAAATGGCATGTAATGGAGTTTTAAGTGAATCGGTTTGATAAAATCACGGTTTGACGGCAAAAGTTGCTGCCACTTTTCTATTTTACCGCCTTCAGTGCCAATATCATCATGACTTCAAAAAGCAATACTTCCCTTTCTTACCGCGATGCAGGTGTTGATATCGATGCGGGCGATGCTTTAGTCGAAGCAATTAAGCCTTTTGCAAAGCGTACCACCCGTGAAGGGGTCTTGGGTGGCTTAGGTGGTTTCGGGGCCTTATTTGAAATCAGCAAAAAATTCAAAGATCCTGTCCTGGTTTCGGGAACAGATGGCGTGGGTACCAAGCTTAGACTGGCATTTCAGCTCAAGCGTCATGATACTGTGGGGATTGACCTCGTGGCTATGAGTGTCAACGATATTTTGGTGCAGGGAGCGGAGCCCTTGTTTTTTCTGGACTATTTTGCCTGTGGCAAGCTTGATGTTGCCAGTGCTACAGATGTGATCAAAGGCATTGCCAAAGGCTGTGAATTGGCTGGTTGTGCCCTGATCGGGGGAGAAACGGCGGAAATGCCAGGAATGTACCCAGATGGGGAATATGATCTAGCTGGTTTTGCCGTAGGAGCTGTAGAGAAAGCAAAATTAATTGATGGCACCCGCATCATGCCTGGCGACGTAGTATTGGGATTGGCATCTTCGGGTGTGCATTCCAATGGCTATTCATTGGTACGCAAAATACTGGAAGTAGCACAACCTGATCTGAATGCTGATTTCCATGGGCGCAAGTTGGCCGACGTGCTGATGGAGCCGACGCGTATTTATGTCAAGCCGCTATTGGCATTGATGGAAACAAGGGACGTCAAAGGTATGGTTCATATCACTGGTGGCGGTTTGCTGGAGAATGTGCCTCGTGTTTTGCAAGCGCATTTGACCGCTGTACTGCAGCGTGATGCGTGGGTCATGCCACCTTTATTTTCATGGTTGCAGCAGCATGGTGGTGTTGTAGATGCTGAAATGCATCGTGTCTTCAATTGTGGAATCGGCATGGTCGTGATTGTTTCGCCAGAGGAGGCTGATGCAGCGATAGCGCAACTCACTGCTGCAGGAGAAACAGTGAGTCGCATTGGTGAAATCTGTGCACGCACAGAAGGACAAGCGCAGACGATTGTTGTGTAACAAAATCGTGGCGGATCGGATATTTGCCAAGAGATAAAGCTGACTTCTGTCGCGGATGTCACAGAACAGTACGCAAGTTGTAGGAGTTCGTCCCATAATCTCAGTATGCGCTGACTTATTTTTTAGGATGCCAGTGATGGTCGCTGTCATCCCTTTTCTCATAAGTGTGTTTGATGGCAGACCAGGTGACCTTTCCGTTTCTTCGCGCGTTTCGCTCCCCCGTCGTTTTGACGAGTCCTTGTACTGTTTCCAGGCATGATAATCCCCCCCCTCGATATATATCCTGTGCGTGCTTAGGCAGTACGTTCGGTACATTTTCCGGCAATGCTTCATTCGTTTTATATGACATCGTGAATTCCTCCATTACTTGCATTTAAGAAGTATGTGAGCGCCCCGAAATCTTAAGTCAATTTCCACGTTAGTTTGGTGTTTACCTATTGTGTACCAGCTTAGCGTATAGCCAGGTTTGGGCTTGGGCAGTAGACAAAGT
>JAATGO010000259.1 GCA_015654605.1 Betaproteobacteria bacterium | reverse complement strand
GGTACGTATCCATCGTGCTGATGTACAGAGCAAGGTGTTCCGTGCTTTGAATATCGGCGAAGAAGAAGCACAACTGAAATTTGGCTTCCTGCTTGATGCATTACAATATGGTGCTCCTCCCCATGGTGGTATTGCATTTGGCTTGGATAGAATGGTAACCATGATGGCTGGAGCCGAATCTATCCGTGATGTAATTGCTTTCCCGAAAACGCAACGAGCACAGTGCCTGCTGACGCAAGCACCTTCCCCAGTGGATGAAAAGCAGTTACGTGAATTACATATTCGTTTGCGTAACACGGAACCAGTGGTAAAAACCTCATAGGTAAAATAAGAGCATAATGAAGGGCGCATAGGTTTGCGCCCTTTTATCTTTTTGGCATGGAGGTGTCGAGGATGTGGTGTAGTGGTGGTGCGAAGGGAGATATTGCTGGGCGATTGAAATTGTTGAGGCGCCCTGCAGAGCGAGTCATTTTTGTGGGATGTCACACGAGAGAGTATGTATAAGATTCCTGAATCAGTGTTGGTGATTATTCATACAGCCAAGCTGAATGTGCTATTGATGGAGCGCGTTGACAAGCCAGGTTTTTGGCAGTCAGTGACGGGATCCAAAGATACACCAGAGGAAACATGGGAGCAGACTGCGCGACGTGAAGTACAAGAAGAAACAGGGATCGTTGTCAGTGATGATTCTGACATGATGGTGGGATCGACTGCGGAGCGGAGACCGCAGGTTTCTTGTCAATTTTTGCAGGATTGGCAGCTGACCAATGTATATGAAATTTATCCAATGTGGCGGCAGCGTTATGCGCCTGGTGTGATACGCAATACAGAACACGTTTTTGGTTTGCTAGTGCCGTCAGGGACTGCTGTGACGTTGGCTCCGCGCGAGCATACGCAGTATCAATGGCTACCGTATCGGGAAGCAGCAGATAAATGTTTTTCACCGTCCAACGCAGAGGCAATTTTACAATTGCCAAGGTATAGTGGTCATGGACATAATGTATCATCGTAATTCGAAAAGGTTACTATCAGTATGGAATTGCGTGTCGCGACTTATAATATTCACAAGGGGGTCAGTACGTTTGGAGGTTACCCTCGTATCCATGCATTAAAGCAGGCCTTCACTCATCTTGATGCCGATATCTTTTTCTTACAAGAAGTGCAGGGGCGGCATGATCTGAATGCATTGCGGCATGCCACGAATTGGCCAGCACAAGGGCAGCATGAGTTTCTCGCGGGAGAATCGCACTATACTGCCTATGGCATGAATGCGGTGTACGATCATGGCCATCATGGTAATGCTTTGTTATCGCGTTTCAAAATTGCGACATCTCGTAACCAGGATGTGTCGGATCACGCATATGAATCACGGGGAATCCTGCACTGCTTGTTGGAAATTAATGATCGTGAAGTGCACTGTTATGTTGTGCACCTTGGTTTATTTGCTGCTGGGCGGCGTCGGCAAGTTGCTGCGTTGATTGAGGCAGTACATACTACTGTTACCCCTGACTCCCCTATGATTATTGCGGGAGATTTCAATGACTGGAATAATCAACTAAGTGACACTCTACAGGAACAGCTGGGAGTGACAGAAGTGTTTGAGCAACAGCTGACGGGGTACGGCATGATGTCCTATTTACGTAAACTGGGAGGCGTGAAATCACGCGCGCAGCCAGCGCGCACTTTTCCTGCTGCTATGCCATGCTTACCTCTGGATCGTATTTATTTACGAGGATTCGAGGTTGCGTCGGCAGAAGTTTTGCGTGGCGGGATATGGAGCAAGCTATCTGATCATGCACCGATTGTCAGTACGTTGCGTGTACGATAGTTGATCATCTTTGTGGGTTGCCTACTCTATTGGGCATGCCAAGCTGCAGGATATGGCGAGTGGATGCCACGTCTTTCGTTTATGCTTGTAATGTACCCTTCGTGACTGGGTGAAGTTATTTCAATATAAGGTCAAAGAGACCTAAACAGTTTTAGATATGTTTTTCATATAACAGAGATATTCATGCGTGCTTTACATTTTGTCCCTGGTAACGATATTTCATTGCTCAACAGTGGAGCAGAGTTTTTTCCCGCATTGATCAAAGCCATCGATGAAGCTCATAATGAGATTTATCTTGAAGTCTACATTTTCAATCTTGATGCCATTGGTATTTTGGTACGTGATGCTTTGCAACGGGCAGCACAGCGTGGTGTGATCGTCAGTGTGATTACTGATTGGCTTGGTACTGGACGCGTTGCTAGCCAACAGTTGAGGGAGGCGTTGTTATCGGCGGGAGTTTATCATCGCTCCTTTAATCCTTGGTTCAAAAGAGGCGTTGCGCGAAGCCACCGCAAGTTATGCGTGGTAGATCGGTATCAAGCATTTATTGGTGGGTTGAATATCACGAATGATCTCTTGTTGGATCGAAAAGATCGTCTGCCATTGCCAGCTCCGCGTTGGGATTTTGGTGTGCAGATCAGAGGCCCTCTGGTCGATGAGATACATGAAGAGGTGCAGACGCAGTGGATTCGTCTGGGGCGCATGAAACTGGAAACGCGATGGGAAGTATTCAAAAGAACGCGAGCTTCATCAAGACGCGCATTGCGATCATCAACAGAATCTGGTCTGGCATCAGCGGCATTAGTGGTGCGTGACAATTTACGAAATCGACGCACGATACAACATGCCTATTTGCAGGCAATGGGTAAAGCAAAACAAAGCATTTTTCTGGCCAGCCCTTATTTTGCGCCAGGCCGTAAAATGCGCCGCGCATTGGAAAATGCTGCTACGCGAGGAGTGCAAGTCACGGTGTTGCTCGGTATCGGAGAGTTTCGTATGCAAGATGCCGTAGCGCGTGCGTTTTATCCGGCGTTACTGGAATCAGGGGTGCAGATATTTGAATATACCAAGACACAGCTGCACGCTAAGGTCGCTGTGATTGACAGTGGATGGGCGACAGTAGGATCGAGTAATTATGATGGCTTAAGTTTATTTGTGAATCAAGAAGCCAATGTGGTGATTCTTGATCCTTCCTTTGCCATAAACTTGCAAGGGAAAATCGAGGCCGCTATAAGGGCCGATAGCAGACCAGTGTTGTTAAGCG
Organism: Betaproteobacteria bacterium; assembly: GCA_015654605.1. The sequence goes on along the minus strand of JAATGO010000259.1, from coordinate 2,029 downwards.
ATTTTGTGCGCATCCCATGGTATAAGAGGTTGGGCTATCAAGCCGCCTTTTTGCTTTATCGCAGTGCTATTCATGTCATTACTCTTGGACGGGATGCTTGATGCTGGATTGCAGATTATTTAAGCGCTTATAAGAAGAAAGTACTACCAGAGTATGGTCTGGATGATAAGGTGTCGTTGTCATACGAAAATATCTTTGTCGTTAATTACAATCCTGGCCTTGTGTGGAGAGAAAGGAATTCTCCTGCATAGTAGTAATGATTCTTATTCATAATATGGATATTGATGATTCAAGAAAATAGTGCTCATTTGCATAACTATTTCGCGTATTAACATTCATTATCACGATTAATTTCTATTTTGCTTTCCCTTAGAATTGCTTATAGTATTTTCTGTACTTGTAGATTCGGCAGAGTGCTTCTCCTATAAATATTTCGAAAGATATAATATGAACAAGAAACTCACTACTGCGGCCGGAGTTCCGGTTGTTGATAATCAAAATATCCAGACTGCAGGGCCACGTGGTCCTGCGCTGCTGCAGGATGTCTGGTATCTGGAAAAGCTGGCACATTTTGATCGTGAGGTGATTCCTGAACGACGTATGCATGCCAAGGGATCCGGGGCGTACGGTACGTTCACTGTGACGCATGACATTACCAAATATACCAAGGCGAAAATATTTTCAGAAATCGGTAAGAAGACTAATTTGTTTGTGCGCTTTTCTACCGTGGCAGGCGAGCGTGGTGCTGCGGATGCTGAACGAGATATTCGTGGTTTTGCGATCAAATTTTATACAGAGCAAGGCAATTGGGATTTGGTTGGGAACAATACTCCTGTTTTCTTCATGCGTGATCCACATAAATTCCCAGATCTGAATCGTGCTGTGAAGCGTGATCCACAAACCAATTTGCGTAGTGCTAATAACAACTGGGATTTCTGGACGCTATTGCCTGAAGCGTTACATCAGGTCACTATTGTTATGAGTGATCGTGGGTTACCACGCACGTACCGGCATATGCATGGTTTTGGTAGTCATACTTATAGTTTCTTGAATGCCGATAATGAGCGCTTTTGGGTGAAATTTGCTTTTAAGTGTCAACAAGGTATTGAAAATCTGACTGATGCAGAAGCAGCCGAGCTGGTTGGTCGAGATCGTGAAAGCTCGCAGCGCGATTTATTTGAGAGTATCAAAAACAAAGAGTATCCACGTTGGAAGTTATTTGTTCAGATCATGCCAGAGAAAGAGGCGGGAACGTATCATATTAATCCATTCGATTTGACCAAGGTATGGCCGCATAAGGATTACCCAGAAATAGAAGTTGGTGTCATGGAGCTTAACCGCAATCCAGAAAATTATTTTGCAGAAGTAGAACAGGCAGCATTTGCACCAGCCAATATTGTTCCGGGGATCAGTTTCTCTCCAGATAAGATGTTGCAGGGACGCTTGTTTGCCTATGGTGATGCGCATCGTTATCGTCTTGGTATTAACCATTTTCAGATTCCAGTGAATGCCCCGAAATGTCCATTTCATACCTCACATCGCGACGGTGCTATGCGGGTAGATGGCAACCATGGCGCTACATTGGGCTATGAACCAAATAGCTATGGTCAATGGCAGGAGCAGCCAGAATTTGCAGAACCACCGTTAGCACTGGAAGGCGCTGCAGGGCATTGGAATCATCGGGTTGATGAGGATTATTATTCACAGCCAGCGGCATTGTTTCGATTGATGACACCGGCACAACAGCAAGTGTTGTTTGACAATACGGCGCGTGCGATCGATGGCGCATCTGAGGAGATCAAACAGCGTCATATTGATAATTGTAGCAAGGCAGATCCCGCCTATGGCGCTGGGGTTGCCAAGGCAATTAAAGCATTGGGGAAATAATATATTCAAAATATATCTGCAAAGAGGGAGGGGCGTTGCTTTGCTGACATGGTAATGCCATTTTCATGATTGCATGAGGGAGGTAGAGCATCTTTGTTTGTATCGAAATAGCGATGGCGATGCTTCCTGATATGTCATCTTG
>JAATGO010000013.1 GCA_015654605.1 Betaproteobacteria bacterium | reverse complement strand
TCAATATTGTACTCACGGTCATCGTGTTGGGAACGATGATTAGCGGAAAAATTGATCCGGTAGTGATGTTCATGATTGGGGTAGTACTGGCACTGATTATTAATTACCCGAATGTGGATGACCAGCGCGCCAGAGTGGATGCCCATGCTAAAGCCGCGTTAATGATGGCAGGCATTTTATTTGCTGCCGGAGTATTTACCGGCATCATGTCCAAATCTGGGATGTTGAGTGCCATGGCAAAAGCGGCTGTTGGCGTTGTGCCGCCAGATATGGCGTCACATATTCCAGTGGTACTGGGGTTGTTATCGATGCCATTGTCGTTGTTGTTTGACCCTGACTCATTTTATTTTGGTGTATTGCCCGTAGTGGCAGAAGTCAGTCACATGTTGGGAGTACAGCCAATCCAGGTCGCACAGGCCGCATTGCTGGGCCAGATGACAACAGGTTTCCCCATCAGTCCATTGACACCAGCCACTTTTTTGGTCGCAGGTTTGGCAGGGATTGAATTGGCAGATCACCAGAAATATACATTCAAATATCTATTTTCTGCATCGATCGTGATGACGATTGCGTGCGTATTACTGGGAATTATCCCACTCTGATTTTATTTCAAGAATTCTTCAGGATAGGTGACATGAGAAAAATTCGTATTGGTTCTGGTGCTGGTTATTCCGGTGACCGGATTGAACCGGCGGTAGAGTTGGCAGAAAAGGGGCAACTGGATTATCTCATTTTCGAATGTCTGGCTGAGCGGACAATTGCTATTGCACAGCAGACCAAAATGAAACATCCTGAATTGGGTTATGACCCGTTGTTGGTTGAGCGTATGCAGGCGGTATTACGTATTTGCAGTGATAATGGTGTGCGCATCCTTACTAATATGGGTGCCGCAAATCCCTTGGCGGCAGCAGCGAAAATACGTGAAATAGCAAAGTCTCTCGGGCTGACGCATTTAAAAATTGCAGCGGTCACAGGTGATGATGTACTGGCTTTGCTTAAAGCAGGAGACTATCAGGCAGATAACGGTGAGCCAGTAAATGCATTGGGAGATCGCCTGTTGTCAGCCAATGCCTATCTTGGGGTGCAACCTTTGATAGAGGCTCTGGCGCAGGGCGCAGACGTTGTGGTGACCGGACGGATAGCAGATCCGGCATTGGTGTTGGCGCCATTGATCCATGAATTTGGGTGGGCGATGGATGACTGGCATCGATTGGGACAAGGCACGCTGATTGGACATCTATTGGAATGTGCAGGACAAATTACAGGAGGGTATTTTGCTGATCCTGGGTATAAAGACGTCGCCAATTTGGCGCGCCTTGGGTTCCCGATTGGAGAAATCAGTGAAGATGGTTCCGCCGTAATTACCAAGGTTCCTGGCTCAGGTGGTGCAGTAACAGAAGCGACTTGCAAGGAACAGATCTTATATGAAATCCATGATCCCTCTGCCTATCTGACGCCGGATGTCATTGCTGATTTTTCTGGTGTCAAAGTACAGCAAATTGGTGCCGATCAGGTTGCCGTCAGTGGCGCCAGTGGCAAGCCTAAGAGTGGTTTGCTGAAGGTATCAATTGGTTATGTCGACAGCTATATTGGTGAGGGGCAGATGTCATACGCAGGTCTCGGTGCGGTACCTCGAGCACAGTTAGCATTGGATATTGTGGCAGAGCGATTAGCATTAACTGATGTCAAGGCAAAGGAGCTACGCTTCGACATGATCGGTGTTAATGCGATTCATGGGACGCGCCTGGCATCTGAAACAACAACGAACGACCCTTATGAAGTTCGCATCCGTGTCGTTGGACGCACTGAAACAAGACAGGAAGCTATACGCATAGGCAATGAAGTGGAGACTTTATATACTTGTGGTCCGGCAGGTGGTGGTGGTGCATTTAAATCGGCACGCGATGTGGTCGCAGTGTTATCGACATTGCTGCCAGAAGACAAAGTGCAAACTCACGTTCATTTTGAGGAGAGCTGACATGTTGTTACAAAAAATTGCACATGCACGTGCGGGAGACAAAGGAGATATTTCTAATATTTCCGTCATCGCTTTTGATGCAAAGCATTACACATTGTTGGAAAAATATGTCACAGAAGAGCGGGTACGGGCACATTTTTCTGGCGTGGTCACTGGAGATGTGCAGCGTTTCGCTGTGCCAGGTTTAGGAGCACTGAATTTTGTTATGCAGCATGCACTAGGTGGTGGTGTTACGCGTTCACTCGCGCTGGATGCGCATGGTAAATGTCTTAGTTCTGCAATATTGAGTTTGGATATTCCTGAGATATAACAAGTCAGCTGTGCTGGTGACCATGGTGATGTTGCCGCACAGTTACCGATGGTGATAAAAACCTCCTCTTCATTAATAAATGCCAATAAAATACTTAAAAGAACATCTTCACATATCAATGAAGGCGCATATTATGCAAATAATTTTTTGAAATTAGCGGATTTCATTTGACATTAAATATTCTTTTGCGTATCTTCTAAAACAAGATGTTGTTATCTCATATCAGCATCGATACCCTTTCACAAGAAAATATAAGAAACAAAGAGGGGGATGTATCAATGCTTAGTAACTATTTATCTAGCATAAGATGGTGTAAGACAAGTAACTTATAGTTGATTGTTTTGATTGACGTCCACAACAAAAAATATTTCAGACGTATAAAAATAATATTAGGTAACCATAGCCCGTAGTGGTAAATCTCACTCGGCGTCAAGTCGTCTGCATAGGGGGAAGTTCCTGGATCTGAATGTTGCCAACGATATGGGGGGCAGAAAATAATCTGTTCTGTGGCGTTCAATGTGTCCGTACATTTTGCTTATGCAGAGTATTGACAGGCGATAGCTTTGCCTCAAATTTTTGCTTGCTCAGTTTGGGAAACGGTTTCGTGGTCATGGCACATATGTAGTGATCACAATATGGGCACTTGGAGAGGTGCGGAAGGAAGAGTAGTAGGGGGGAGTTGTGCGGCGTGGTGTCCATGGAAGGGGTATCACGCCGCATTTTTTACTTCTATCTATTCAATGGTATTTGCTAACTAAGTTTGATGTTGTTCGGGTTTTGTACATCTTTGGCACATGCTCAGCATGCAACTGCTGATGTGACGAAGCGGTATTACGATACCCCTTCAGTGTAATAACTAGGAGATTGCACCTGCATTTCTTTGTAGCTAAGGACAATGTCAGGCAGCGTTGGCTCGCAACTCTGCCTTATCAGGGGCAACGTGATGAATATCAAATTGACCTAGTCCCGGTTAACGTACACTTGTTCAAATGGAGGTAACTCTTACTCTATATGAACGGAGGTACGTCAAGCGAAAGGAAACATCAGTTAGGAGCGCAATGACTTTAATGCGTTAGTCCAGCGTAGCAATTCATCGAGCATTACTTTGGCGGAATCGGTATGTATGTCATTGGCAACGAATTCATTAGCACTATTGATATGTTGCGGATACATAGGTACTACGACTTGTTCAACCAGGGGAACTATCTTTAATGTCGTCAACAGGGGCTTCACAGCCTCGACTGCAGGCAAGCCACCAGAGATGAAGGCGTAGCTGACAAAGCTTGCCGGTTTGTAGTTCCATTCGTTGTAGACGTAGTTCAAGGCATTAATCAGCGCAGGCGTCGAATTGTGATTATATTCTGGGGTCACAAAGACAAAGGCATCGGCGGCTTGTACGCTGGCACTCCATTTTTTGGTGTGCTCATGTTCATATTGCTGCATTTTAGGGTGTTTAGGCTCATCGTAGACGGGCAGGTTGAAATCTGCCAGGTCAACGAGCACTGATTCAAACTTGCCATGTTCTGCGGCAAACTTTTGAAACCATTTGGCAATAGTGGGGCCAACGCGACCTGGGCGAGTGCTGCAGATAACAACGTGAAGGCGTGGCTTAGACATAGTGATCCTTATAAGAGGGAGGGTGAATGTAAACTGAGAATACAATGGCAAATTCTAAAACCAGTACGTATAACTATAAAACATAAAACAAATTGCTGCATGGCCTTCGTTTGGTAGGTTATTTGTGGAATTTGAGAATTGGTATGTTTTGTTTTCGATTTATTGTCTTTTGAGTAAGTAACTGTGGCACACTCCATTTGATACAATTTTTGTTTTTATCTATGGCTATTCATGGCTATTTCTTTAACTGACAAACTAGTAGTTGCCATTTCATCGCGCGCTTTGTTTGATTTTGAAACAGAGGACAAGCTTTTTAAGGCTTCTGGCAGTACTGCTTATATTGAGTATCAATTACAGCATATGGAGAAGGTGGCTGCACAAGGTGTTGCATACCCCATGGTGCAAAAATTGTTGCGCTTTAATACGCCTGATGCGCATCGCGTTGAGGTGGTGATTTTGTCGCGCAATGATCCGGTGAGCGGCTTGCGCGTCTTTTATACCGCTAAAGCGTTACATCTGCCATTAGAACGCGGTGTTTTTACGCAAGGTCGCACTCCTTTCCGTTATTTGGTTCCTCTGGGCGCAAAATTGTTTCTGTCAGCCAATGGAGATGATGTTCGACAAGCCTTGAATTCTGGTTTTGC
>JAATGO010000076.1 GCA_015654605.1 Betaproteobacteria bacterium | reverse complement strand
TTCGGACTTTTTGTGGCAACGCTCATGTTTTTGATTATGCGTCGCCATCAAGCCAATCAACGTGTACAAGACTCACTTGCTCTCATTGGTGAACACAAACACTAAGACACACTATCTGCTCTCCTACCTAGTACATACGCTTGCGCGCGTCCCCACCAATCATCAGGCACAATAAAGCCACGTTGCCGTTCCAGCATAATAGCCTCTTGACTGTCATTAGCATTGGTAAGCGGCTCTTCGGTGCAAACAGCAATCAACACTGGCTCCGAATGTGTCGAGAAATGCTGTGCTAAGGCCTCACACAATTCCAGCAAAGACAAAGTTTGCTGCCGCTCACAGCGTAATGGTGCCAACCAACTCAGTCTTGACATAATGACGTAATGCACACTCGGCACATCATGATCCTCATGATCACTATCAGGCTGCTCACTTTGCGCCATCAAGTCTGATAGACTGCGCCAAAAACCACGGCAATGATTCACTGAAATTCCAGATATCGTAGCAGGTGCTGCTCCAGAAGAAAACACTGCATCAGGATAAAATACCCAACCTTTCACCAATGCCTGTGCAGCATAAACTTTCCATAATAATCCTTGTGCAGCAGGATGTGAGGACAACATTAATTGCTGCTTCATAATTTTTTGTAATTTTGCCGCGAGAGAATCTGCTAAATTAGGGCCAACAAAAGCATCCATTGCCTCCGTCGACGCGCCCTTATCAGTAAAGGCAAGTAAATAAAATTTAGTCGCAAATTCCCAATGCAAGATTTTTTCTGAATCTACAGCATCACGTAATAGGAAATCAAACTCCCCTACCGTCTGGTTCCACGCTGTATGTATCTGTACATTATGCGCCACCAAACGGTTCGTATGCTGCAAATAAAAAGATAACAATTTCTCTGCATAGCGTCCCAAACGGGTGGAAGCTTGCTTGTTGACAGCAGAGTGCAACGCTTGTGGTGCAGCATCAAGTTGCAACAGCCAAGATGTTAATGCTTCATCTACCCGCTCTAATTGAACAACATGCACCTCCCAACAAATCGCTTTTGCATCTAATAAATCTGGTGCATCAAGCAACCACGCCAATGCTCGCACATGTGGGTCACGTAAAACAGACCAGCGCTGATGAAATTGCCGCTGGAATTCTCCTTGTTCAGGGGGTACTTTGCGCATACGTCGTCATTGCCAGACACAAATCAGCCCAGACCTTGCTTTTATCAGACGGCTGGCGCAACAGATATGCGGGATGATATGTAACGATCAAAGGTAATTCCTGATAGCGATGCAATTTACCACGCAAGGTTGATACCGGAGTAGAAGGATCCAGACCAAGCAATGCCAATGCTGCCGTTTTTCCCAATGCGACCAGCACAGTCGGCTGTATCAAGGCAATCTGCCTTTGCAAATAAGGTAAACAAGCTGCCACCTCTTGAGGCAATGGTGGTCGATCGCGCCCATTTTCTCCCACCGGGCGACATTTCACGATATTAGCAATATAGGCGTTATCACCACGCTTCACACCCATGGCCAACAACATATTATCGAGTAACTTGCCCGCAGGGCCGACAAATGGTTCTCCCTGCATATCCTCATTGCGACCAGGGCCTTCACCAATAAACAACCATTTGGCTCGCTCGTCACCAACACCGAATACTGTATTCTTTCGACCATGACACAAACCACATTGCTGACATATGGCAACTACCTCTTTCAAATCCTTCCAATCCATGCTGGCAATCGCCGGATTGACTAATGATGCCGCAACACCATAAGCATCTTCCTCATGCTCATCTGGCAGAAACGCTGGCGAAAGAGACAATGTTGGATCCAGCTCGTCGAGCCAGGATGGTATTCCAGTAACAGTTGGTGCCGATGGCAATACTTCCTGATGCCCTTGGGCGTAAGCCATCTCTTTTACCTCTGTTGCTTTCGTCTGCTCGACTTGTTGTGTAGCATTTCCCTGACTTGATGCAGATACACGGGTACTAACAGTCATCTCACCTGTCGACACGACATCATCAGCCTGCATGATCGCAACTGTTCGTCTCACCCAGAGCGGACCAATGCCCAGCTCCTCCAATGCGGCGGGGGATTGCATCAATGTACTGAAATCGTTATTCATAGTGACAAGCTCATCACAATAGCATCCTCTCGAGTATTTCCAGATGCCGGATAATAATTACGGCGTCGACCAATTTCTGAAAATCCGTAATGTTCATATATTTTCTGCGCCCGGCTATTCAACACCCTTACTTCCAGCAACATCACCTGCATACGGTAGTCGCGTGCCATTACCACGGCTCTATCCAGCAACCAGCGCCCCAAGCCCTGTTTCTGCACCTCAGAGGCAATACTGATATTCAACAAATGCGCTTCATCAATGGCCAGCATCATCAAAAAATATCCCAATAGGCGCCGGTTAGCATCGCGTAACGTATGAGCCTGATAACCACTATACAATGAATCAATGAAATTACCCCGGGTCCATGGATGCGCATAAATAGTCTTCTCAATCATCATGACATCATCCATATCATCTGCTTGCATCGGTGTCAGTACCAATGTGCCAAAACGTTCCTGCAATCGCTGCTGTAACATTTGTGCACTCAGATTTATCGCATTGTTCTCGCTCACGCTACACCTTTTTATCCTTTATTTCACCCATGATTTCACTCGCTATTTTGCGCGTCATTTCACGTTTTTCACTATCACGCTGCTGCCGTTCCACTGTTGTCAAAGCGACCTTGTTACGCAAATATAAAGGCTGGGCTCCCTCTGCCGATAACGCCAATCCTTCCTGTAACATCCGCTGACCAAGCCGTGCAATCTGCGTCGCATGAGGAACTATCGATGCTATGCCAGTCGCAAAAAAATCACATCGCGCAAATTCTTTTGCATAAATATCCAGACCATTGCCACATGCTTGCACGCCACCTTGTGGAACAACGTCACCAGCATGCGATAAAGTAGGCTCTATGACCGCATCCCAATGATGATTGGTATAGCGATATTGTGCCCAATAGACCTCCCCCATGCGCGCATCCAGAATGGCCAAGACATCATCAGCTCCCGTCTTTTCATGGCAGGCTTGTGCCATTGCCTGAAGGGTGACAACAGGCAACACAGGTAAATCAGCACCAAATGCCAATCCCTGCACAACACCGCAAGCAGTACGCACGCCCGTAAAAGAACCTGGCCCGGCGCCAAAAGCAATGGCATCACACGCTACCAACGCTATGCTCGCTTGCGCCAGCACCTCTTGCACCATCGGTAATATGGTCTGTGAATGTGTATGCACGCCAAAGGATTGACGCGTGATCAGTTGATCTCCGTCAAGCAAAGAGGCCGATGCCAGTTCAGTCGAAGTTTCAATAGCAAGAATAATAGACATAGCAGCATTTTACCGCGCCAGGCTACCATTACAGAAAGAAGAAGCGGGAAACTTTGGGAAACTTTACATGCTGCACAGCCATCACACTGCCTGCATACAGAGTAGAATATACCTCATATGTCGTATCAAATATTAAATAAAAGCAATTATGCTCAATTACGTGATACCCTATCCCAAGATGGCTGGGTCATTGCGTGCTTATGCGCGAACTGGTGTGGCAGCTGTCGTGACTATGCCAGCGCTTTCGCCACATGGGCAGACCGCCATCCAGAATACTATTTCACCTGGATAGACATCGAAGATGAAGCAGATCTGATAGGCGACATCGATGTCGATAATTTTCCAACGCTGTTAATACAACGAGGAACCATTGTTGTTTTTTGTGGCGCCATGGAACCAGATATCCGACTGGCAGAACGCCTCCTACAAGCACAAACTGTCCTTAGCCTGGCCGAGTTACAGGCAGAAACTGCTGCCAGCGTGGCGCGACAACGATGGCAGGAAGAATTCAATCTGCAAAAGTGTCTGGCGTCATTGCCATTACCCTGACTTATCCACAATCTATAACCAGGCATCAATTTCCGGCTCGGGAAATTGTGCAGTTACAAAATCAATAAAACTACGTACTTTAGCGGATAGCAAACGTCGGCTAGGATAAGCCAACATCACGACAATTTTTCCCAATTGATACTCTGGCAACAAGCGCACCAATCTCCCATCACGCAGGTCGGTGCCTAGATTAAAAGATGGTCGCAGCACTACCCCCATACCATGTAAGGCGCATTCACGTAACAAATTTCCATTATTGGACGTGACTTTTGCAGTAATGGGAATATCTTCCATGCCTTGCGCCGATCTGACATGCCAAAAATGGCGTAAATGCTCATGCCTGAAATTCAGGCATGCATGCTCAGCAAGCTCCATCGGGGTCTTTGGCATACCATTCTGCTCAATATAAGATGGAGAGGCGCACAAAATTACCTCAGCAACCCCTAACTGGCGCACAATCATATTTGGCTCAAGTTTCTGCAAATTATTAAAAAAACCAACATCAATCCCCTCCTCTACCAAATCTACTGATCGCTCAGACAAACTGACATCCAGCGCGACATCTGGATATGCTTGTGCATAAGAGGACAAGATATAGCCAAGTTGTGCGACACCAAAACTGCTTTGAGAGTAGATAGATAAGGTTCCAC
>JAATGO010000203.1 GCA_015654605.1 Betaproteobacteria bacterium | reverse complement strand
TGCAGGTGGCTATGGCATGCTGGTGGGGCCAGCTTCTACCAAACAAGAAATCGAAGACTTCCGCCAACGCGTTGTCGCTAAACCAGATGGCTATATTGCCCAGCCAACGCTCGCGCTATCCGTATGTCCCACTTATGTTGAAACTGGTATAGCACCACGTCACCTCGATCTACGCCCTTTTGTTCTCTCTGGGAGAAAAGTATCCATGGTCAAAGGAGGCCTTACCCGCGTTGCCTTGCAAGAAGGTTCGTTGGTTGTTAATTCATCTCAAGGTGGCGGCACCAAAGACACTTGGATTCTGGAGAAATAATATGCTAAGTCGCACTGCTGATCATCTGTTCTGGATGTCTCGCTATACCGAGCGTGCCGAAAACACGGCACGCATGCTTGATGTGCATGTGCAGACAGGACTTCTCCCTCAGTCTTCCGACACCGCAGAAAATGGCTGGCGTGCCGTTCTCAGTATCTCGGAACTACTCCATGCCTATCATCAAAAATATGATGTGCTCACGCAAAAAGATGTCATCGATTTTATGGTGCGAGATCCTGATAATCCTTCATCCATTGCATCATGCCTGAAACAGGCACGCGAAAATGCACGCGCTGTCCGCGGCACACTCACTACTGAAGCATGGGAAATCCAGAATGCCACCTGGATCAAAATGCAAGGCTATCTGCAAACCAATACGCTGGAATACAATCCGAGCAATTTCTTTGACTGGGTCAAGCACCGCTCACATCTATCGCGTGGTGTCACCATCGGCACCATGCTCGAAGACGAAGCTTTTCATTTTATCCGCCTTGGCACGTTCCTCGAACGCGCAGACAATACCGCACGCATTATCGATGTTAAATTTCACAGTGCCAAAGAAGGGACTCAACAAAGCCAGTTGCAAAACCAACATCAGAGTCAAAACCAAGAACAAGTCCCGATCGAAAAAGGTAAGGAACAAATTGACTTCTATTATTGGGCCGCAATTTTACGTTCTGTCTCTGGTTTCGAAATTTACCGTAAAGTCTATCGTGATGTCATTACTCCCGAACGTGTCGCAGAATTACTAATCCTGCGCGCCGATATGCCTCGCTCTTTAGCTGCCTGCATGAAACAGGTATCGGGTAATCTGACACAGATTCACAACGATGTCTCTGCTGATACAGAACGATTTGCAGGAAAATTGCATGCTGATCTGAAATTTGCGTGTATTGAAGAAGTATTAGAGGCTGGCCTGCACGATTATCTTACCGTCTTTCTGGAACGTATTTTTGAGTTGGGCAACCGAATCAGTAAAGATTTTCTAGTACCCCTCGCAGCATAAATCACGGCATCAATACTATGCAAAAAACAATGTGTAAAGAAACGCAAGCGGCACAGCAATCAATAACATCAGATGACTTGCGTTTTTCATCCACTGATGCATCTTATCATGTGTAATGTGGTAAGGATAAAGAGCATGCGCACATCCTGTGACCAGAATCATATTACGTCACTACGGAGTTTTTTCTGTACTTGCTGTAAAATTCCGCATTTATATTTTTCTTCCACATCATGACTTACTGCGTTGCCATGCGCCTCAATACAGGTCTGGTTTTTCTGTCAGATTCTCGCACTAATGCTGGCGTAGACCACATTGGCAAGTTCCGTAAAATGTCAGTATACGAAATCCCCGGTGATCGTGTCATTGTATTGATGACGGCAGGCAATCTTTCCATTTCGCAATCTATCCGACAAGTACTGTCAGAACAGACCAATGCCGATGGTCGTACGCTATGGACTGCCAATTCCATGTATGAAGCGGCTCAAATACTGGGAGATGCCATTCGCACCGTGCATGCACGCGATGCAGAAGAATTGCTCAAGTTCGGTGTTGAATTCAATGTCAGCATCATCCTGGGCGGCCAGATCAAGAACGAACGTTGTCGCCTGTTCCAAATGTATTCAGCAGGGAATTTCATCGAGTCGCATGATGAAAACACTTATTTCCAGATCGGTGAATCAAAATATGGGAAGCCCATCATTGATCGCGTCATCACCCCTGACTCCACTTTAGATGAAGGTGCCAAATGCGCATTAATTTCCATGGATTCAACGCTACGTTCCAATATCTCAGTCGGATTACCTCTAGATTTGCTTCTCTACGATGCTAACCAGCTTGTTGTACAGCGCTTTGTCACGATCAATGAACAAAATCAATATTTTCAAATGATCAGCAACAGCTGGGGAACGCAGTTGAAGCGCGTCTTTGAATCGATTGATGATCCCATCTGGAATGCAGCGCCAGATACCAAAACAAATGTCCTATCAACACGCGATACGATAAGTGAGCCTGTACGCGTCCCACCACCTGCAGACTTGGTGCGAGAAACTATTCCAGTCGTACGTCAGACACTGGCAGAACAAGCCGATGGCCACTCACAAGCAAGATAAATCACAAACGACACTTTACCAAGGGACTTTTTCCCGCTTCTCGTCAGGCAGATATTTTCTCTCTATTAATAAAAAACCGGTGCCATCAACTGGCACTGAAGTGGGATTACTAAGCGCTCCTTCCCGCCACTGATCTCGAGCTTGCCATCACCCTCAATAACACAGGCAATACATCTTCCTTGTTCTGATCCATCGCTAGCAGAGCATTGTCATGACCATCCGTACCCACAGCATAGTAGGCGCAAATTTTTGTGAAATATTGCAAGCAATGATGTTGCTTTCCAAAAAATTCTTATTGGTGACAGTGTGGGTGGATTTTTAAAAAAGTGTTGTAAAAAGTTAAATGAGCAAGAATAGATACACACTACTGCACGATGCACCACGACAGACAGTTTTCGTTGCCGTGTAGCACTTGTTCTACTGCCCAAGCC
>JAATGO010000235.1 GCA_015654605.1 Betaproteobacteria bacterium | reverse complement strand
TGCTAATAGGAAGTGTTGTCTATGGACTCATTACCAATTATCTTAGCACCATTATTTCTTTGTCTGGAGGTGAGCCAAAGGATATTTATCAAATATTCATCGAAATCCTTCGCTCTATTTTCCATGTAATTATTATCGTCTGTTTGTGTTTAGGGATGATTGACTTCGTAATACAGAAGCATTTTCATATAAAAAACCTAATGATGGATCAAGAGGAAATAAAACGTGAGCATAAAGAATCGGAGGGGGATCCGCTCATTAAAGGAAAGCGTCGGCAGCTAGCGAGAGAGTGGGCCAATGATAGTCCGGTTGCGAAAACACAAGATGCTAATGCGCTGGTTGTGAACCCGACACACTTTGCGGTAGCTCTTTATTATGATGCCGATGAATTGATGGTGCCAGTTGTCTTGACTAAAGGGAAGGAGGAAATAGCCCAAGCAATGATTCAACGTGCACATGAATGCGATATTCCAGTGATTCGTCATGTATGGTTAGCTCGTACACTATACGCTACTTGCAGGCCAGATACGGTCGTTCCAGTATCTAGCTACCAGGCTGTTGCACAGGTGTATGCGGTAGTACATGAATTAATAGAGAATCATCAGACAGACATGGAAGTGGAACTAGAAGTTCATGGTGAGCCACCGACTCAAGAGTGAGTCGATGGGATAATTATGAAAAAAGTAGAAGTACAGTTAGATCATCCTGCAGGAAAAAACGGCACTTTGACAATTGAAAAAAAAGAGTCTTCCGTTAGGACAAAAGGGTCATCTCATACATCTGAAAAAAATAGTCATGCCGAATTAAAGAAGAAAACAAGCATTTCTTCTGGAAGAGCTGATGAAGAAGATGGTATAGAAGAGATGAATGAAGTTGTCGATCAACCACTTAATCCAGATGTTGCTATTGGCGCAGAAATACTGGTTTCTGTGAAAATGCTGCCGACAGCAGAAAATTTTGTTTCAAAAAATAATCAGAATATATATGGGGAAGGCTTTCTTATGGAAGGAAAATATGCTCAGGAGGAACAGGGAAATTCAGATGGCATGTTGATAGATGATGAGATGATAGAGATGTCTGAATCCATTGTTGGAAGTGGCGACCGTGCATATCACCTTGCTTTAATTTTTGGGAGCAGCATTCCTTCCCTTCGTCCTTTGGCGGCATCACGAACTCAGTTATTACCAGCATTGCGCCCTTCCTCTCAAGCAGAATGTCAGAGGCGTTGTGGGACGGGTGGATTTTGTGATCCTTCTTCTAATCTTGGGTGCGGCGGGGAATATTGTGTTGGATACTTTGAAAGGCTGTGATTTTGTGGACTATTGAGTATTATTGAACATCGGTAATGGGAACTCACAGTTAATCAGGCACCACAAAAAGACTGTCATTTACCGTATTTCTGGGAGTAGGATCAATATGGATGAGATAACGCAAGCAGTGAAAGTTCCAGAGGTTTCTTCCCACAGCACTACAAAACATAGCTATTTTTCTCTGGAAATACAACCTGGATCGTCAGATGTTTCTCAATTCAGAGCCATGTTTGAGCAGCATTTGAAAAAAGAGATAGTTCCCATCAAGGAAAATAGTGCTTCTATTGGCTCGGCGATTGCAGGGCGTGCGACTCATCTGGCATCAGAAGTGAAGCAGGACCAGATATATGTATCCAAACTTCTGGAACAGGCCACACGCACAGGAGACTCCATGCAACTCATGAAGGCTATGATGGCACTCAGTGATTACCAGTTGCGGGTACAAACCATTTCAAAAACAGTCTCTAAAGCCTCATCTTCGGTCGATTCTTTGACGAAACTTCAGTAAATCATGGGATGTTTTTGTGGAAAATTTAATGCCAAATATACGCCATGGATTGGTTTTCTATATTCAGAAGAAGAAAATTTTTCTGAGATGGTATTGTGTACTCATCCTACTATTATTACTAGCGGCCTGTTCAAAAATGGTAACGTTACAAGCAGATTTAACAGATGCTGATGCTAATGAGATTATCCTGGTATTAAATAAAAATGGGATTGAAGTTGAGAAACAGAAAGGTAAGGAAGGAGTAACGCTGGCTGTTAAAGATATAGATCTTTCTCGTGCAACAGAAGCGATGAATATAGCTGGATTGCCTCGTCGCAGTTTATCCAATCTTGGCGAGGTATTTAAGAAACAGGGAATGATTTCTACACCAATGGAAGAGCGTATTCGCTATATCCATGGCTTGTCGGAAGAATTGGAATCGACATTGCAGCAATTCGATAATGTTATTTCGGCACGCGTACATGTTGTTCTTCCCGAGCGGATTGCGCCAGGAGAGCCTATTCAACCATCATCTGCCGCTGTATTTGTGAAGTATCGCATGCCACTGGATGAGGATGTCGTGATGCCACGTATTCGTAGACTGGTGGCCTCTAGTATTCCTGGTTTGTCTGGAGATGCTGGGCGTAACAAAGTGTCAGTTGTCATGATGCCGGGAGAAGATCCTCTACCGAGTATTGAATGGACTATGGTGGGGCCATTCATGGTAGCAGAAAATTCAGCGACAGGATTATTGTTGACCATGGTATTTTTGAGTTTGTTAGCATTAGCTGGCGGAGGTTACATACTATTCCGTTTATCGTTGCGTAATCCCAAAGTTGCTAGTCTGGTCGCATCATTGATAGCACGTCGCATGAAACGTGCAGCCACACGTGGAGCAGGAGTGTGATAGGAGCAGTACAAGTTAGTGCTACAGCTGCATTACCACTTTCTTTTCTTGATTGGTGGTTTGCTCCATGGAGATATGCACCTCGTGCACTCGCTAAACCATATTGTCATTCTCTGCTGGCGCAACGTGATACTTACCGATCATGGTGCACTGACGTCGAAGTGAGAGCGGATTTACCTATCAATTATGATGATAGATGGTGTGCGGCAGCGCTCACTGACTCACAGGAACTATTGCATTGTGCAAGTTTATTTGGAGGTCTATTTGCTGCACGTCAGCATCATAAAATGATATTAAAACAGTTATCTTTTGAGAGTCGACGCTGGTGCATGAGCATTGTATTAACGCAGCCGTTAAAGGTTTTGATGCCATCTGCAATGGATGATTTGAGTATAGAGAATTATGGGTTGCTGGAATTGGCGCTACGTTTGGAAAGTTATTTCCCTGGTATGTGGTCGCGCTTGAAACTGTTATTGGATGAAAATCAGGTACATGCTATTAATGGCATGCTTGCTACTTTAAACATAGCATTCTCTGATGCTGCACATCTACGGTCACAACGTTGCTGGAATATGTGTTTACAACAAGTGCGTTCTGGTTTTACACGCTGAATTGATCGAAATGATACTTTTTTCTCCCATTTTTTTACGCAATATTTATGAATGATTTTTGTGTCAGTCGAATTTCTCTTCCTGCGAATTTACGACCAAAATACGGGATATTAAGTTCGGAGGCGTTGCTGGTAACTACGGATGCTCAGATTTCTGCAGAACATATTTTACGGCAGGCGCAATTACAGGCTGAACATGTGATGAATCAGATGCATATTCAGGCCGAACAAAAAGTCAGGCAACAGGAGCAAATGGTAGCTTCGCAAGCTACTCATTTTCTAGAGGTGTTGCAGCAGGCATATGTTCTTATGGTGAACCAGGTACAAGATGTTGTCGTTGAGTTGACGCAAAAAATGTTTGACAGATTGGTCTTGGAAACAACGCCAAGAGAGAGAATTGAAGCGATGTTTCGTCGAATACGACAGGAAGTACCAGGGAATTTAGTGTCAGCAGTAGCGTGGGTACATCCTGATGATCTAGGGCTTGTTCCAGAATCGGTATGGGAGGTAAAGGTAAATCCAGATATGGAACCAGGAACATGTAAATTAGAAGCAACTAATGGAGAATGGCGTGTGGACTTCACGTTGGCCAGTTTGTCGTTAAGGAAGGCATTAGGCGATACTCACCAGTTGTTTCCTCTTTCGAAAGATGTTGTTGCTGAACAAAATACGATGGCAAGTATGGCTGAACAAGGGGCGACTATTAATGACGCCACATAAAAAGAATAACGAACTAAAGCAGTGTAGCGGGTACTTATGAGAACCTGTTACAAAATTTATTTTTGTCGTGTTCCATGCATTGAATAGAGCAACTTGTGTGATCTATCAATGGCTATGTAGATGGATTTTACGGCGTTCTCTTAAAAATATGTTGTACATCACAATTCTTATTGATATGTGATAAGCCGCTAGAAATAAATCATTGGTTATTACAGAAAATAGCCATGAGACTTGATCATTTTTACAGGAGTGAAGTCATGTCAGATAATCATAACCAAGTGATACAAAGTTTGCGTCACATGACGCAAAAATTTGATGAGTTGGGAAGCGATATGCTTGATTTTAATCGCAACCAAGCGAATGGTGAATCACAAGATCCTAGCGCTTTTACAGAGATGTTGAAAAAACAATCTATTACACGAAGCGCCATGACGGCACAGTTTTCATTACTGCAAAAACCGTTGAAGACGGTATTAAACGAAGCTAAATAAATCCATGTTAACGTCGAATATGGAGCAGTGGCTACAAGATTTACCTTTGGATGATATTGTCGATATCGATGGTGAATCTGTT
>JAATGO010000057.1 GCA_015654605.1 Betaproteobacteria bacterium | reverse complement strand
GGCCACGTTATGCCGGTTGATGGTGGCTTTATGGCGGCAGGCATTCTGGATATTTAAAAGGATAAGGATAATCAATGAAGGCGGTAATGAAGGATAAAGTGGTCATCGTGACCGGAGCCGGTTCAGTTGGTGCTGGTTGGGGTAATGGCAAGGCTGCAGCAGTTTTGTATGCGAGAGAAGGCGCCAAAGTGTTAGCGGTGGATCGCAATCTGGCAGCGGCAAATGAAACGCGTGATTTGATTCGTGCTGAAGGCGGTGTGTGCGAATCCATTGCAACGGATGTTGCCAATAGTTATGACGTGCAGAGAATGGTGCAAGCGGCGGGGGATTATTTTCAACGCATTGATGTATTGCATAACAATGTAGGAATTGCTGAAGTGGGTGGTCCGGCCGAGACCAGTGAAGAGAGCTGGAATAGAGTTGTCGCCGTGAATCAGACAAGCTTATTTTTGACCTGTAAATTTGTATTGCCGATGATGGAGCAACAAAAGAAAGGCGCGATCGTGAATATTTCATCGGTAGCTGCCTTGCGATGGATTGGCTTTCCTTATGTTGCGTATAGCGCCACCAAAGCCGCTATGTTGGCATTTACTAAAAATGTCGCCAGCCAGTATGCGGCATCAGGGATTCGTGCCAACTGTATTTTGCCGGGATTGATGGATACCCCCATGATTCGTGAACCGTTAAAAGAATCTTATGGCGGAGATATCGAAGAAATGCGTCAGCGTCGTGATGCTCAATGTCCGATGGGACACATGGGGGATGCGTGGGATGTCGCCAATGCAGCGCTATTTTTAGCATCGGATGCAGCTCGCTATATTACAGGAGTCGACCTGGTTGTTGACGGCGGCTTAACGCTGAAATGTACATGAGTGGTATGGACAAAGTGAGCATGGCATGATCGCGCTTATGGTGCTGGTGCTATGTAAAACTATTTTGCCCCACCGCTTGTAATTTGTCCCATATCGCTTGTGCGGTATCAACAAAAGTATGAATGCAGGGGTTGCGGTTTTCCTTGTTCCAGATAACCGCAATTTCTACCGTTGGCGCATCAATGAGTGGTTTGAATACCGTCGTATCAAGATGCATGGCTTGCATGGATGCAGGAACCATAGCGACTCCTAATCCTTCTCCTACAAGATTAACAATGGTCTGTTGCAGGTTGGCCTCTAGTTTGATACGAGGATGAAAGCCTCCAGCCAGACAACAATCGACAATCTGGTCATATACCACAGGTGCTACTGTACGAGGAATACTGACAAAGGCTTCGCTGGCCAATTCTTGTGCTGTGATGTATGGTTTGGCAGCGAGTGGATGATAGCGAGGTAGTACTGCAACGAGCGGTTCTGAGAAGATGGTACGGGTGTTAAGTCCAGTGCAATCCTCAGGGCGGTACATGATGCCCACATCAAATTTCCCATTTCTAATATCTTCAGCCAGTAAATTTGGCAGGTGCTCGGTCAGTTTCGTGTCGACTTCAGGATAGGCGGCAGAATAATGGCGTGTCACTGCTGGCAGGATATTGTAGGCAGATGACATCATGAAACCAATGAGCAAGGAGCCTTGTTTCCCGGCACTTGTAGTGCGCACATTGCGTTTGGCTCGCTCTAACGCATGAAAGATTTCTGTCGTATCACGATAAAAATAACGGCCAGCATCGGTCAATTGCACTGCACGTTTGCTGCGATCAAATAAAAGTGCCCCCAATTCTTTCTCTAAAGCGGCAATTTGTCGTGTCAATGGTGGCTGAGATATATGTAATAAAGCAGCAGCTCGCCCAAAATGTAGTGTTTCCGCAACAGTGCGAAAGTATGTCAAATGGCGTAGCTCTATCATTTAATACCTTTAAAGTATTGATTGGCACACTATATTGTATTGGAAGTTATCAAATAAGGTAGTTATTCTTTGTCTCGGAGGCAATTGGGGTCTGATGAATAGGATATTGCCTTTGGTACATGGTGATAACGTGGGAATGTTAGAAATATAGCATTTCGATAAAAGTGATTCTGGTGACAAACTGGGATTGCTACTTAAAAAAAGTAATTCCTAAAAGGAGACAGTAATGCCGATACCAGCGGTAAGCTCAGTCATGGAGCAGACACAAGCAGCGCAACATCGTATGTTAGAGCGCACATTAGACGAACTTCGCAGCGATGACCTGCGCATGCAGGAGTTGATTGGGCGTGGGAAGCGCCTGATTGATAAAGGGATTCCTATTTTGATTCTTGGTGAAACAGGCACTGGCAAAGAATATTTATCACGTGCGCTGCATCACTATAGCGAGCGACGTCATGCAGCCTGGGTAGCAGTTAACTGTGCATCAATTCCAGAGAGCCTTGCTGAAAGTGAATTGTTTGGATACTGCAAAGGGGCATTTTCAGGGGCGTTACCTGGGGGTATGAAAGGAAAAGTGCAACAAGCGGATGGGGGCACGCTGTTTCTGGATGAAATTGG
>JAATGO010000244.1 GCA_015654605.1 Betaproteobacteria bacterium | reverse complement strand
GCCATGGCGGTGCCGCCACTTTGCGTGATTTCTGCTACTGTTGCTTGCGCAGCTTCTAACGCCAGATCGGCGATAACAACCTTAGCGCCCTCTTTGGCATAGGCAATCGCAATTTCTTTGCCAATGCCGCTTGCAGCACCAGTGATCAATGCAACCTTGTCTTTGAGTAACATATGACTCCTTTGGAATGGTGAATTATTGTGTGAATCCAGGTGAGGCACAGGTAAGAGGCAAGCATGTTCTGCAGTCATATGATATCTGCCTCATCACCTTTATTGACCCTGGTACATTGTAACGCTTGCGCCATTATGTTGTGATGTATTTGTACGGGCATGAGAGGAAGGACGAGCACTCTTTGTACCACTGAAGCATTATTAAAAATGTCATTATCTTGACATAAAGACGCGTTAGTCTTTATTGCGTTAATTTATGACAAAGGGTATAGCATGAGACTACCGACGACTCCTGCCAATGTGAATTCAAATTTACCCAAACTGACACTGAGTCTGGCGAGTACATCAGAAGAAGTACGGGAGGTACAACGGTTACGCTATAAAGTCTTTATCGAGGCAATGAGTTTGTCTAGATTGACGAACGAAGAAGGATTAGATAAAGATGATTTTGATTATCATTGTGATCATTTGATTGTACGTGATAGCAAGACACTCAGAGTGGTAGGGACGTATCGCGTCATGAGTCCACACGCCGCCCGAAAACTGGGGAAATTTTATTCAGAACAGGAATTTGATTTACGTCGACTCAACAATATTCGTGATGTGATTGCCGAAGCAGGTCGAGCCTGCATTCATCCTGATTATCGTAATGGTGCTGTCATCATGCTGTTATGGGCTGGCCTGGCTGATTATATGCGCAGAGAGCGCTGTGAGTATCTGATGGGTTGTGTCAGTGTCAGTTTGGCCGATGGAGGATATAACGCTGCTGCCTTGTATCATCTTTTCCAAAAAAATAATATGGCGCCCTCTGATTATCAGGTAGTGCCGAGTTTGCCTTTTCCCATCGGGCAAAGCCAAGAGGGATATCAACCGCAAGTGCCACCATTGCTACGTGGTTATCTACGCAGTGGTGCCTGGGTTTGTGGACAGCCAGCCTGGGATCCTGATTTTTACTGTGCAGATTTCTTTTTATTGCTGCCGTTAGCACAACTTGATAAACGTTATGCGCGACATTATTTGAAAGAAATGGCGTAGCTTCCTTTTATTTTTAGAGAAGTAGAAGTCATTGCCGCTAAAGATGATACTACGAACTGTGTGCAGAAATAGGGGAAAAATAATCTGCCAGGAAAGAGATGCTCATATAAATACTTTGGCAATGTTCCAGAAATCCAATGGCATAACTGAGGGATTCCATATTAAAAAGGAAATGATTTCACGTCGCGCAGTTGGGTTCAGAAATTTCATAACTGTCGCATGAGAGTGGAGGCTCTTTGTGGTTGGAGTGGAGTCATTAATCGTGTTTAATGCGTATTTATGCATATTTAATGAAGCCCCATCATCCCCTCCTGTTTATGAGTTATAGCTAACGACTGTGTCGCTTACACAAAAAACTTTTAACCATGAGCATAGCGCACCTATAGCGGTGAACATGGCTCCTATGCAGCCACATTCACCGCTATAGGTACGCTACTCTATTCATTCTGATCTACCATTTTATATGTCGGCTGATTAGAAAAACGGCAGTACAACTTGAGGTTGGTCTATCTCTGTCAATGCGACAGTAGTCATTACTACTTACTACTGGGGACCCCATATCAGATTATTGTTTGGGATATCAGAAGACTGATCTTCGTCGAGAACAGAGAATGTTACATCAGGAAATTTACCACTAATCCTGATGACCGGAGCATACAAGTTTGATGCCTTATAAAATAATAACTGCTCTTGTATTGCTAGAACACGCGGGTTTCCTGAAAGGCTAAATGCCCCCTTTATTTCTTTTCGATCAATATTATGTTTTACAACACTTGGAAGAGTGTAGTCTGGCATATAGAAAAATGCCAATACAGGAACCGTACTGGGACTATACTGAGGCCATGAATGAAATACATATTCATTCCATGACATATATGTGTTTCTTATGTCTGATTTGACAATAATATCGTGAATAGCACTGTAAGATTTTGCATCGTTATCTGCATCTCCGGTAAATGCAAATCCACAGCTAATAAAGCCAATCGCCGTCTCGTTCACATTAAAAATTTTAAACCAATCATCCGCTGTAAATATACCTTGTTCTTGGCATGGTTTAGAATTCGTGCTTCCTGGCATCTGGCCACAGCCATGATCTTCACGCATAAACGTTCCTCCATCAACAGGGAAAGCGCAATGTAGCTGTGGATATACCGATTTGGGAAATTTATTGCGCAATGAAGTTGGTATCAATATAAGTCCAGCATTTGAGTAAGGGTTTGTTGCTGTATTTTTTAGCATAAATGTGTAAGACATCCTATCCGTATCCAGATTAGGTTGAAGCCAATAGTCATTGGGCTGCTCAAATGCCGTTAAGAAAAAACCATTGCAATCATATCCTGGTTTACTGTTGCATTCAGATTCTGGTGAATCGTAAATTATCTCCAATACATGCAATGCTGCAGCTCCTATATATTGCTTGGTATTTGTGTGCACTTTTTCTAAAGACATCACAAGTTGGTTAATTTTTTCTGCATTGCTTAACGCAAATGCCTGATGTGTTATATTTATACCTGCAAATAAAAATAAAAAATTCACAATTATTTTCTTTAACATATATCCCCCTTATTTTATTAGTTTTCATTGTCTCCTGAGAGTGTATTGCCTCGTATACCCAGACTACCAGAATCTGACCTAGCTCGGACTAGGTAGGCGCATCTTTAAGCGAGGGTTTTTTGTTCGAATATACTCCCATCAGGCTAGCATAGCCCAGTGTGCTATGTCGCTTTTTAATTATAAGTCATCACAATGTAGTTAGATAATTAAATATCGTATTCGTGATCATTGAAGATGCTTGCTTTATCGCAAGGTGAAGAGCATGCAGAGTGATGATTTAGAGAAATTTCTTTCCGGTAATATGCAGTGCCACTGGCTGTATCATTGCTCATGGTGAGGAACTGTAATGGCGTGAGCGACAGCGTTCCTAGCATGAAGAGACTGTAAAATAATCTGTGTAAATGGCATTGTTGAAGAAAATTTTCAGAGCCTAGATATTCATGAATTTTGAATTTGCGACCAAGGGCTTCGGCAGTTTGTATCGCACGTTTGGGGGGCTGACCAGAATACGGCAACGCTCTGGTAAATTCCGATCTAGCCAATCCCCCATTTCCCAGGCTTGTTTGTGCCCTCTGGCAGTCAGTGTCCGGCCTTCGTCCGGCTCTCCCAATTCAACTTCTGCGTGCCGCCACAAGATCAGTTCCATAGTTCGTTCATCCTTTATTTACGAGTACAACGAATGATCCGGGTGTATTAGGTCATGTTGTGTCTTATCACTCTTTTTACGATGTAATCAGTAGGCAGGATTGTGTATCGGAGAGGAAATATCTCTCTGTCAGTTACGCGCATATCGTTTTGTTACGAGCTGATGGCTCTTCCCCACTTCCCTGTACTTACGTTGATTCATGCATTATTTTTGTGCGGTTTTGTAGTGCAAATGGATGGCGTGACAACTTGATGACAAAGAGGATATGTGGACTACACGATTGTGCCATTTTCAGTAGGTACCTCTTTCCGTTGCTCACATACTCCCCGTCAATCACTCTTTTACGGTAAGTCATAAAGTTGTCACAAATGCTGGTTAAAGTTCAATTCGTCTCTAGAGGACTGTTATGTGATGTGTGTAATGAGATTGAGTGTCACATCAATATGGTTTTCGAGATAATTTCCGGCAGGTACCAGACAAATATGTTTGTACCTGAGGGTATTCACTGATGAAGAAAACCAAATGCTGGTTAAATAAAGGAGCATGACATGGGGTTGAAGAAAATTTTACAGTCTGTGGCCGTAGCGGTAGGAGGATCGTTGGCATTTTCTATGGCCGCACATGCCGCAGATATTACTGGCGCTGGCGCGTCATTTCCC
Source organism: Betaproteobacteria bacterium (assembly GCA_015654605.1). Next base: position 1,343 of record JAATGO010000244.1, on the reverse strand, counting down.
TATCCAATCTATTCAAAGTGGGCACAAGACTATAAAGTGGCAACAGGAAATAATTTGAATTATCAATCCATCTGTTCTGGTGGTGGCATTAAACAAATTAAGGCAAAGACTATTGATTTTGGCGCATCAGATGCACCATTGAGTTCTGCCGATTTGGAAGCGAGTGGTCTTACACAGTTCCCTGCGATAGTTGGTGGTGTGGTGCCAGTAGTGAATTTGCCAGGTATCACTCCAGGGCAATTGAAGTTGTCGGGTTCTGTTTTAGCAGATATCTATGCAGGGAAAATTACGAAATGGAATGCTCCTGAGATTGCCAGTTTGAATCCGGGGGTGACATTACCTGATGACGATATTACTGTGGTTTATCGGTCAGATGGATCGGGGACATCGTATGTATTTACCAGCTATCTATCCAAAGTGAACGCTGATTTCAAGAGAAAAATTGGTGCTGGCACAGAAGTAAAATGGCCTATTGGTGTGGGCGGTAAGGGTAATGAAGGTGTTGCTGCCAATGTGCAAAAGGTAAAAGGGGCGATTGGTTATGTTGAGTATGCCTACGTAAAAAAGAACAAGATGCTGTATGCCCAACTGAAAAATCGTGATGGCAATTTTGTGAGTCCTGACGATAGCACATTCAAATCGGCAACTGCCGCTGCTAATTGGGCTGGTACACCAGGATTTTCCGTAGATTTTACCGATGCCGCAGGTAAGGCAAGTTGGCCTATCAGCAGCGCGACTTTTATTCTGCTGCATAAAGCTCAAGATGGTGATGGTAGCAAGGGTAAGGAAGTCCTGAAATTTTTTGACTGGGCATATAAGCATGGTGCTCCTGCAGCAGCTGAATTGGATTATGTCCCACTACCAGATTCAGTTGTGAAGCTGATTGAATCCTCATGGAAAGCCAATGTTAAAGATAGTAGTGGCAAGACAATCTGGTAATTGAGTGAGGTGACGAACTAAGGTGAAGCCACCATGGTTCGTATCGAATGGTAAAAATACATGACAGTGCATATTTCCATGACATCCCTTCCTCATAGTGACGTGAATCACTCTGCTACCGTACGTGATATTGAGCGACAACATCAACAGCTTGTTGTCGCTATGCGTAAGCAACGATTCCAGGATTTTCTGTTTCATAAAATAACGCTAGTGTTCGCTTTATCGGTGCTGCTCATGCTTGGCGGTATTATTGTTTCGCTGTTGATTGGTGCCTGGCCTGCCTTTCATGAATTTGGACCAGGATTTATCACGCGAGTCGAGTGGGATCCGGTGAAGGATGAATATGGTGCATTGATTGCTATTGTCGGTACATTAACTACCTCGATTATCGCTTTGTTGATTGC
>JAATGO010000362.1 GCA_015654605.1 Betaproteobacteria bacterium | reverse complement strand
TACACCCCCTGCTTTTACCAAGGGAAGGAGCCTGCATCAGCAGGCACCGTACTGTCAACTAGGCATTCCAAACAGAGATCTCCGTACCTTGCCATTCCAAAAGCGATGACAACCTCAAGATCTTTGAGGTCGTTTTCAAGCGCACGTGAGAAATGCTGTATAGTATCCTAGAGGCACATGTGCCTTCATTGATGCAGAGCATGCTCTGGACGTCACTTACGCACAAAAGCTTGGCATCAACTTGTCAGATTTGCTGATTTCCCAACCTGATACTGGCGAACAGGCTCTTGAGATTACTGATGCGCTGGTGCGCTCGGGTGGTGTGGATCTCATCGTGATCGACTCTGTTGCAGCATTGACGCCACGAGCAGAAATTGACGGCGATATGGGTGATTCTTTACCTGGCTTACAGGCGAGATTGATGTCACAAGCATTGCGTAAATTGACCGGGAGCATCAATCGAACCAATACCATGGTTATTTTCATTAACCAGATTCGCATGAAAATTGGTGTCATGTTTGGTAATCCTGAAACGACGACAGGCGGTAATGCGCTGAAATTCTATGCCTCTGTGCGCCTGGATATTCGCCGTACTGGTTCGATCAAATCTGGTGACGAGGTCATTGGTAGCGAAACCAAAGTCAAAGTGGTTAAAAATAAAGTGGCGCCACCATTTCGCGAAGCGCATTTTGATATTTTGTATGGAGAAGGCACTTCCCGTGAGGGCGAGATATTAGATCTTGGTTCTGATGCAAAAGTTGTTGAAAAAGCAGGAGCTTGGTATAGCTATAACGGTGAGCGAATAGGGCAAGGTAAAGACAATGCACGTAACTATTTAAAAGAACGGCCGGAATTAGCGCGCGAAATTGAAAACAAAGTCCGCATTTCGTTAGGAGTGCCTGAACTGGGAAGTGCGCCTACTCCAGAGCTTGTTTCTGTCAAAGTAGATAAGGTGGACAAGCTTGATAAGGTCGATAAGATAGACAAAGCAGACAAAGCAGACAAAGCAAATAAAGTAGCGTAACTTTCAATCTCTAGGAGATGAGTGTCCTGTACCAGTTGTTTGTAGAGGGGGCTATAACTAGTTATGAATGATGATGCGATGTACTTTTATGCCCGGTAATTTATTTTCAGACTGACCTTTGTTCCATGTCTCCTCCATCGATCAGCTTGAAAGCACGGGCACTCCGATATCTCTCTTCACGTGAGCATAGTCGTCAGGAACTTGCGCGTAAACTTAGTGTTTACGCGCAAGAGGACGATGATATCGAGACATTGCTTGATTGGTTGGAGGCATCCCGTTTTCTTTCTCAAGAGCGATTTTCTGAGTCATTAGTGCATCGTCGTTCAGCGCGTTATGGTAATAATCGAATTCTGTCTGAATTGCAGAGCCACGGCGTTCCAATCGATGCAGATATGAAAGCTGACCTGGAGCAAGGAGAAATTGCGCGAGCAACCGACGTGCTAAATAAAAAATATACAACAGCTCCCTATGAGGCAAATGAAAGAGCACGCCGTATTCGGTTTTTGCAACAGCGAGGGTTTTCTCATCGCGCAATTCAGGCAGCAATCAAAATATTGTGGCCAGTATGAATGATGGGAAGTTCAATGTTTTTGCCAACAATGTAATCTTCCCTATCCCTATCCCTATCCCTATCCCTATCCCTATCCCTATCTTCACTGAATGCGCAAATCTATAATGAGGCGATAGAATACTTCTTTGTTGCATCACAAATGGAAATGACAAATGAAATATTCTGATCAACTATATAACATCAGATTGTTTTATCATTGTTGAATGTTTCTGGTGATGTATTCTGTTGTTATCAATCGCCTTCTGAATTTTTGTGTATTTATAAAGTGAAGGATGGCGTGAAACTTTGACTTCAGCAGATAAAGACAAAAAAGAAAGAGGACATTTCACCAGAAGTATCGCGATAGTGTGTGTCGTTTGATATCTCCCGATATTGTTCCATATCGTTTTGTATTGCCGTGTGTTGCTTTTCATTTTCTATTGCAGTTTCTTATTTTCAGGCAGCCACGTAACTCGCAGCTAGCTTCTGAGATTCCTGTTATTTGGGTATCGGATTATTATTGTGTTTGCGTGTTATTACCAAGAGATTTTGAATCATCTGACACGGGTTTTCAGAAATCGTGACAATGCGGCAGATATCGTACAAGAAACCTATGTACGCGCACTTGCATTACAGCGATCTGGAAAAATTGTGTCTCAACCACGTGCGCTTCTTTATCGGATTGCGCGTAATTTGGTCATTGATTCTTATAGGCATAAAGACATTTGTCCCTATCATGTTTCTGAACAGGATGCTCTTGAAGAACTTGAAGCCCTTACAGCACCAGCAACAGTTGAGCCAGAAACAGTCACTGCATCGTACCAGGCAGTTGAGACATTGCTAGGCGTGATTGATTCGTTACCAACAAGATGCCGTGAAGCGTTTGTTCTCCATCGCTTTGATGGATTACTTCATACTGAAGTTGCTGCCCGTATGGGTATTTCCAGAAAGATGGTCGAGCAACATATCAAACTTGCGATCGACACTTGTCGGCGTTGCAAGGAACAGATGGACGCTAGGTAATGAGAACGCGCTTCATCAATCGCTCAGCGTAAAGATCCTTCTGCAAGGTTGACATAAATTCTACTTACCCCTGATATAAGCAGTTGGGGAAATGGTTAGTTGAAAAATAACGTGATGGAACCCCCATCTAAAAACACTTTTGGAAATCATGTTTCTCAAAAAAATAATTGATGAGACCTAGGGTTTGGTGAGGTGAATACGTCTACTTGATAATGGTTCTTATCTAATTATCTAGAGGCGTTTGCATGAAATGCATGCATGTTTTATTTGCAGTGATTTTACTCTTGGCATTGACACCGAGATATGTATTGGCACGACATCAAGAGATTAATACTCCTATGGTGTGTGATGTTCAATCATCACAGAGAGTAATAGAACCATTGCGAGTGGCCGGAAGCAGTCAGGTAACTGACGACAATACCATTTCCGTCAAAACTATATCAGATGACTCCATAGCGGATGGGGTCTTGCCACAAGTCGTCGTCACAGCTAACGATGAGCAGGAGCTTCCGACGAGCATAGGTCATTTTGCTTCCAAGATGGATACACCGATTATTGAGACACCACAATCTATCTCTATTATTACGAAAACACAATTGGAAGATCAACGACCTCAAAGCATTTCTAAGGCAGTGCAATATACAGCTGGTGCTTTTTCTGGGCTGGCAGGAGCATCTAGTCGTTATGATTATATTGCATTACGAGGATTTACTGATAGCAGTGTGGATAATGTTTTACTTGATGGTTTGCACATGTTGAGTGACCAGGGTAGTTACAGCTCAATGCAGGTTGATCCATTCTTTATAGAGCGTATCGATGTTATTCGCGGGCCATCCTCTGTGCTATATGGTCGTGCTTCACCTGGAGGCTTGGTTGCCTTGGTCATGATGAAACCGCAGTTTCATGCTCATCGAAAAATACAATTGACCTTGGGAAGTCGTAATAATCTGGAGGGGGGTATTGATATCACTGGACCGATTGATAAAAATAATGTCTCTGCATTTCGCTTGATGGCTCTTGGACGTATAGGTCATTCACAAGTTGATTATGTTCAAGAACAGCGGCAAGCTATAGCGCCGTCATTTGCATTCAATATTTCAAGGGATACGCATTTATTATTAGGGGCTTACCTGCAAAAGGATCCGGAGGGTGGATATCACAGCGGCATCCCTGCAGATGCCAGCATCAATGTAAATCATAATGGTCGTCATATCTCACGCCATTTTTTTGATGGCGATCCCAGTGTTGAAAAATATAAGAGAACACAACGTTTCTTAAGTTATCAGTTGTAGCATAGATTCAAGAATCAATGGACATTTAGTCTAATTTTTTGCT
>JAATGO010000221.1 GCA_015654605.1 Betaproteobacteria bacterium | reverse complement strand
AGCGCGGTGCCAAGCGTCTGTGAGAAGGTGATCGCGGCCCAGTAGAACGCTTCGACCCGCGGCGTGCTCACCGTCGTCACCGCGATCGTTCCCTCAGTGCGGTACCACAAGGCCAGGGTGATCGCGAGCAGGGCCAGCAGCAACGCCGACCCGCCGGTATAGCCGATGCCGAGCGAGCGATCGGCGAAATCGGCCATGGTGGTGCCTGATGTCGTGGATGCGACGATCGTCGCCCAGTACAGCAATGGGTGGAATCGCTTCGCCGCGATCTGGCAGACCACCAGAACGACAAGTGCGGCAAGAAACAACGCGGAGCCGGCGAGATAACCCCAGTTCAGTGTCATGGTGACGGTGTCGCCGCCGGTCTCGCCGAGCGTGGTGGCGGCAATCTTGATGATCCAGAAAACAAGGGTTACTTCCGGAACCTTGCTGGGCACGGCTCGATCAGCGGATTCATTCATGGGTGTTGCCGGTGCTCCGGGATGAGGCTGACATTGCTTGATGACAGCCTGCGCTTCACGCAGATCCTCGTCGTCACAATCCAACGCCTTTTTGATCTTACTGAAATCGCGTTGTGCAAATAAGGCAAGATAATTTTCTACGATCAGTAGGGCTAATTTGCGTGTAACAAATGGTATGTTGGGTAAGCGGCGAATTTGGATTGCAAGACACTCTGAAACAGAACGGGCGCCTACGCCAGGTGGGTCGAAAGTTTGTAACAGTTTCAGCGCGATATTTAATTCTTCTATTTCAATTTCTAACTCTGCAGGAAGGCGAGCGCGGATTTCCTCCAAAGATTCTTCGAGGTAGCCACGTTCATCTAGCGCTTCAATAATCAGTTCCAGCAGAGCGCGATCACGTTGGACGCTGACAGTGAGCCTCATTTGTTCCTGCAGATATTCGCGTAATGTAATTTCCTGAGCCACGAGTTGTGGTCTCGCATCTTCATCGTCAGGTGTTTTTCCTGTACGCGCAACATCATCGAAACTCCAGTCCGCATCACTGCTGACGTGGTTGTCGTCACCATTAGGCGTATTGTCGAATGTTGTGTTGTCGCCGTCAGGGATAGAGGTCTCTGATGTGGTAGTTTCCTGCGACTCGGAGGCATTGTGTGATTGTCCACTGAGTACGTCATCGGCGAGGCGACCTACCTAGTGGTCCCTCGCATCGTCAAGCCGTTCGAGCAGAGGGTCATCTGAGAGTATTTGTTCCAGCTCTTGATGTAGCTCCAGCGTGGAGAGCTGCAGCAATCGTATTGATTGTTGCAGTTGGGGCGTCAACGCTAGATGTTGTGATGTACGTAGCTGGAGAGATTGTTTCATTTGTTTTTTCCGTTACATGCCCGTTACATACGGAAATGTTCACCCAGATAAACCCGGCGTACGGACTCGTCGGCAATAATGTCATCAGGACTGCCGCTGGCAAGTACAGCGCCTTGATTAATGATATAGGCACGGTCACAGATGCCGAGTGTTTCCCGCACATTATGATCAGTGATGAGTACGCCAATGCCTCGTTCTTTCAAGAAGCGCACAATACGTTGTATCTCAATGACAGCAATAGGGTCAATACCAGCAAAAGGCTCATCTAACAGAACGAAACGTGGATCGGTAGCCAGCGCTCGAGCAATTTCTACGCGCCGTCGTTCACCTCCAGAGAGGGATAGTGCCTGATTTTCTCTTAATTTTTCGATTTGCAATTCCTGCAATAGGTTATTTAGACGTTTCTCTATGGTGTCAGGGTCTAAAGGCTTTCCTGCCTCTTTACGCAATTCCAGTACGGCTCTGATATTGTCTTCTACTGTTAATTTACGAAATACAGAAGCCTCTTGGGGCAAGTAGGATAACCCAAGTTCAGCCCTCTTATGAATCGGCAAACGAGAAATGTGGGCATCGTCTAATATAATGTCGCCATCATCGGAAGGCACCAACCCCACGATCATATAAAATGAAGTAGTCTTGCCAGCGCCATTAGGACCCAAGAGGCCGACAACCTCGCCACTTTCTACTTCTAACGATACGTCATGCACGACTTGCCGTGCACCGTAACTCTTTTGTAGTCCACGCACTACCAGCGAGCTTTTAGACGACATATCAGGGGCCTTTCGTGGAACGAGCATTGGGTTGAATGACCGCCTTGATACGTCCGGCACCTGATTTGCTTTCTCCAGAATCTGTATTGTTGACTGAATATACTTCGGAGCGCGCATCGTAGGAGATGAATTCTCCATCGACTGCGTCGGTAATTTTGTCACCGGTCATGCGTTGTATATGCGCTTTTGTAAACAATTTAGTGACTTCTGTTCGCTCATCGTGCTCAATACGTTCTGCGTGCCCTTGAATCCATAGATCTGGACCGCCATCACGTTTTTGCCGAAAACTGGCAAATTGCCCTGGAGCCGCATACAGCACTGCGTATTCGTAGCCAGCAGGCGTGGTTGTCAAGACGACTTTGCCAGCCTGGATCAGTATGGAGCCACGCCGCATAATTACGTTGCCGGTGAATGTCTTTGTCTGCCGTACATCATCGTACACCATCTGATCAGCATCAATCGTGGTCGGTTTGTCAGCATCCGCTTTTTCAGCGCGTGCGCTGTTACCACATAATAGTAATAACAGGAAAGTCAGAGTTAGTAATGGTTTCATAACATTCTGTACAAAATGCCTTATTGTGTCTGTTTGTTTTTGCCGGCGTGAGTCTCATCTACGTAGTGACTGCGTACGCTGTTGAGTAATCTCAGCTGCTGGGTTGCATTATTGGCGATCATTCCGATGCCGTTCATGGTGGAATTATTTCCTAGCCGAATTTGCACTGGCTTGTCAGTCTTGACGATATTTTCATCTGGCAGAAATAATAAATAATCTGATGTCAAATGAAGGTGCTCAGTTTTGGCGGTCGCTGAGCGGTCTGCATTGACGTTTTCATACAAGTGCACTTTGCTTGAGTTGTCTTCTATCAGAGCACGTTCTGAGCGTATGGTCATGGGCGGCTGATCAGTAGCCAAGCTCGTCAAAACGGGAGAGCTGATGGTATATGAGTCGGTGATTGGGAAGTGTCGCATTTCAACCCCGGTAATATCGTAGCGTGGTTGTCCATTGACATTCATTTTGACGTAACTGAAATTATTTAAATAATAGTCAGGCTTGCCGCTGGGTCGGGCGGCAAAATCATTGCTCGTATCGTACCGTAGCACCTGGAGTACCCACAAGCTACCCAAGGCAAGTATTGACAATACGGCGATGGCAATGCCTAAACGGATATGAGATCCGGCGCGAGCCATCATGCTCATGATAGATACGGCGCTAATGCCGCCTCGCTATTACCCTGGGCGTGTAAGACCAGGTCGCATACCTCACGGGCAGCACCATTGCCACCACTCGCAATAGTAATGTAATCGACGCGAGCCTTGACGGCGGCATGTGCGTTTGCCACAGCTACGGCAAAACCAACCTGGCATAGAATTGGCAGGTCAATGATATCGTCGCCAAGATAAGTGCAGGCAGAAGCAGGTATTCCTGTCGCCGCTAACAACTGTTTGAAGGCACTACGTTTATCATGTACTCCCTGGAACACATGTTCAATACCGAGATCGATGGCGCGCCGCTGTACGATGGGTGATTGACGAGCTGTAATGATCGCGCTACTGATGCCGAACTGTTGTACCAGTTTGATTCCTAAGCCGTCGAGTGAATGGAAGCGCTTGATGGATTCGCCTTCTGATCCATAATATAGACCGCCATCGGTCAGGACACCATCTACATCAAAAATGATTAATTTTGTTTGTGCTGCTTTGGACAGATCGAGAGTACTGTCGACCGAAGAAAATGGATGATTCATCAGATCACCTTGGCACGTGTCAAATCGTGAATATGTAATGCCCCAACAAGAATGTTATCGTTATCTGTGACTAGTACCTGATTGATGCGAAACTCTTCCATTAACTGCACGGCATCTACTGCCATTTGATCTGCACGGATGGTACGTGGAGGGACATGCATGACCTGCGATATAGCAAAATTGGTAAGGTCCTTACCTTGTTCCAGCAAGCGGCGTAGATCTCCATCAGTAAACACCCCGACAGGACGGAAATGGTCGTCGACGACTGCTGTCATGGCCATTCCTTTGCGGGTGATTTCCATGAGTGCGGTTATCAGAGATACGTCAGGTTTGACTGCAGGGATGGCATCACCAGTCCGCATCACATCGCGTATATGTGTGAGTAAGCGTCGTCCTAATGCGCCACCAGGATGTGAACGTGCAAAATCTTCCTCACGGAAGCCGCGAGCATCAAGCAGTGCGATGGCCAATGCATCACCCATGGCCAATGTGGCGGTGGTACTGGCAGTAGGGGCGAGATTCAAGGTACATGCTTCCATGGCGACACCGACGTTCAGATGAATGGAGGCCAGCTGCGCTAGACTGGAAGAGTCGTTGCCCGTCATCCCAATGACGATGGCACCCATGCGTTTGATGATGGGGGTAATCGCAAGGAGTTCGGTAGTTTCTCCTGAGTTGGAAATGGCAATAAAAGCATCGTTGCCAGTCATCATGCCCAAATCGCCATGAGCAGCTTCGGCCGGATGCATAAAGAAAGCAGGAGTACCGGTTGAGGCGAAGGTAGCGGCAATTTTACGGGCAATATGTCCAGACTTACCAATACCCGAGACGACAACTCGTCCACTGCATTGTAATAATGCAGCGACAGCCTGCACCAAAGGTGCATGCATGTCATCGGTTGGCATGCCATTGGCTAATGCAGAAATCGCATCCGCTTCAATTTGAAGAGTCT
>JAATGO010000338.1 GCA_015654605.1 Betaproteobacteria bacterium | reverse complement strand
GTGAATGCCACATTCAAAGCCAGCATCGCGTACGGTACGCATATCAGCTGCACAGGTTTTGCCAATATCTGGAGCGGGCAACAAGGTGCCGTATAGCAATGTTCTCAAGCCGTAATGTTCAATGACAGAGGTGCGCGATACTTTGCTGAAAAATCCTGGCCGCAACACTTGCTTGAGTGCCCAGCCAGTATGGTCAGGGCCTAATGAAAACAGGAAGGTGGCGTTAGCTTGATGTCGCTGTAGCTGTCGTACCAGATTAGGAACACCTTTGCGGGTACCGCGATAGGTATCAACATCGATTTTGAGAGTCAGTAAGGGCACGTTGTATCTATTCTATAAGGCATTAAATGCCTTTGAGCAATAATATTTGTGTGGCGTAGTCATGTCGATACCAAATTGTGGCATGAAAGCGCTTGGGAATAAACTCATTTATGCGAGGAAAGAGGCGATAAATGGAGGAGATGAATAGAAAAATAGAGGCGTAGGAGAAATAATATGAAGAGGTAGTGGTGACATTTCTCCATGCACCCTGTCATTCGGTATACGGTAGAGTCGAGAGCGTGAACTCAGATGTTCACGCATCAGCAACTCTACCAGTTGTGTGCTTTCTAGTGGCGCTGCGATCAGAATCAGAATTAGTCCATAAGAGAGCGAGCTTCGGCAACCTGGCTACGATAGGCATCAAAAATATTACGTAGCGTATCTGCCATCGTAGTGGTGGGGTGCCAATCCAGATCTTGGCAGGTATTCGTGATTTTAGGCACGCGATTTTGCACATCCTGATAACCTGCTCCATAGTAAGCAGCAGAAGTGGTTTCAATGAGTTGCACTTGTTTGGCAGAAGCTTCGTATTCTGGATATTGTGTTGCCAGATCCAGCATCATGTGAGCAAGATCACGGATTGAGAAATTGTTGGTAGGATTCCCAATATTGTATATTTTTTGAGTGGCAATGCCATTCTTGTTGGCAATGATCTTGATGAGCGCATCAATACCATCATCAATGTAGGTGAAGGCGCGTTTTTGTAAGCCACCATCGACCAGTGAAATATTTTCACCACGGACAATATGCCCAAAAAATTGAGTGACTACACGTGAGCTACCTTCTTTCGGGGTATGAATAGAGTCTAAACCCGCGCCGATCCAGTTAAATGGTCGGAACAGAGTGAAATTAAGGTTGTCCTCCATACCATAGCCCCAGATGACACGATCCATGAGCTGTTTGGCACATGAATAAATCCAACGTGGTTTATTAATTGGGCCGCAAATCAATTCTGAGGAATCTGGATCAAATTCTTCATCATGGCACATACCATAGACTTCTGAAGTAGAAGGAAATACCAGGTGCTTACGGTATTTTGCAGCAGAACGCACGATAGGCAGGTTGGCTTCAAAATCCAGTTCAAATACGCGTAATGGCTGCTTGACATAGGTTGAGGGTGTGGCAATGGCGACGAGCGGTAAAATGACGTCACATTTTTTGACATGATATTCCACCCATTCCCGATTGATAGTGATGTCCCCTTCAAAGAAATGCATGCGCGATTTGTAGGCATCGTTTTCCAGAAGATCCGTAATGCGATCTGTCATCATGTCCATGCCATAGACGTGCCAGTCAGTTGTTTCCAGTATGCGTTTGGATAAGTGGTGCCCTATAAAGCCATTAACACCGAGGATAAGAATTTTTTTCATATAGGAAGAAGCCTTTTAGGAAGCTAGGTATTTTTCATAGTCGTTAAGAGGAACATTTAGATCATTGATTTGTATGTGAATGATATGTACATAATTATCATCACCGCAGCGCGCATAGAGGCAACCATCTTGAAAAAATTTATGTTGTGTTCCATATACTTGATGTGCTTGTTGTAACAGTTGAGAGGTTGCAGACCCTACCAATCTGGTTTTTGTCAGCGTAATTTTATCATTGCCGATCATTTCAAAAGCACCTGGATAGGGAGGGGCGACGGCGCGGACAAGATTATGCACGTTTTGTGCAGGTTGGTTCCAGTCTATACGTCCATCTTCTGGTTTTCTGCCACCAAAATAACTACCTTTCGATAGATCATTTGGAATATTGGGAGTATCGCCAGATAGTATTTTGGGGAGTACTCCCCATAAAGTTTGCTCTGCAGCAACCACTACTTTATTGAAAACCTCGTGTGCCGTGTCGTCGGGAAGAATAGGGACAGCTGTTTGCGCCAGTATGATACCCGCATCTGGTTTGGCTGTCATGGCATGCAAGGTGGCACCAGTTTCCGTTTCTCCGCGAAGCACTGCCCAATTAATGGGTACGCGGCCGCGATATTTAGGCAATAACGAGCCATGCATGTTGTAGGCTCCCTGTTTTGCGAGCGTAAGCAGACTCGCGGGTAGCATGTGGCGATAATAGAAACTGAAGATCAAATCTGGCTGTATTGCACGCATCTGTTCCAATAATTCTGGTGAATCAGGTGTGGTGGGTGTTACATAGGCGATGCCATATTCACGACATACTTCGGAGACGGAGCCGAACCAGATATTTTCTGATGGATTGTCTTCATGCGTGACGACTAGGGATATGTGAACTCCTTTGGCCAGTAAAACTTTCAGGCAGCGTACACCAACATCATGATAAGCAAAGACAATGGCGTTCATGAATGTTCTTTTTTCATAGATGGTTCTTCTACAAGAGTTTGCTCAAGTATTCCTTGTAATACGTAACGCGGACGAGCTCGTACTTGCATATAGATACGGCCGATGTATTCTCCTAGCAGACCAATACCAAACAGAATGACACCGATCAGGAAAAAAACAATCGCAAACAGAGTAAACACTCCCTGAACTTCTGCTCCCAGAATAAAACGACGGATAATCATGAGAATGAATAGTGCCGCGGAGGCAACTGATAATGTCATACCAAGTAGGGAGAAAAACTGTAGTGGTACCAGAGAAAATCCTGTGATCAGATCAAAATTGAGACGTACCAGGCTATAAAAGGAGTATTTAGATTCTCCTGCAGAGCGTTCTTCGTGCTCTACGATGATTTCGGTAGGATTACGTGCAAACGTATAGGCAAGTGCAGGGACAAACGTATTGATTTCTCGACATTGGTTGACTAAATCGATGACATTACGTCCATAGGCACGCAACATATTGCCCTGGTCAGTCATTTTGATGTGGGTAATTTTCTCGCGCAGCAAGTTCATAGCTTTGGAGGCAACAGTGCGCCACGTGGAATCTTGACGTACTCGTCGGATGGTTCCAACATAGTCAAATCCCTCCTGCATTTTTGCGACCAGATTACCAATTTCTTCAGGAGGATTTTGTAGATCGGCATCAAGTGTGACGACAATATCTCCCCGGGTAGCTTCAAACCCAGCAAGGATCGCCATATGTTGGCCATAATTACCGTTAAATAAGATAACTCGAGTCACATCTGGTCGCGCCTGAAATTGCGTTCCCAAGATACTGGCCGACATATCTAGGCTACCATCATTGACGAAGATGATTTCATAGGAAAGACCTAGGCTGTCCAGAGCTGGGTACAGACGTGCAAATAGTTTGGCTAGACTGGATTCCTCGTTGTAGACGGGAATGACAATAGAAAGTGCAGGTTTTTTCAAAGTCGACATATTCAAAAAGATGGCACAATGGAAATGATAATGAGAGTGTGCGGTATGCTTGGCAGATAGCTACAAGAAATAGAGCGAAATTTCCATACTCAGTGACTCACTCTATATGGTTACAGCCAAAGCAGCGTACCATGACGTACTTTTCATCCCTCCTTAATAAGCGCATTGTGTGATGGTTTTCAGGCAAGCACAGATTTTACCGCGTCAACGGCACGAACAACATCCATTTCCTGCATGGACGTAAACATCGGTAGTGAGCCAATTTGACGTCCGATGCGTTCTGAAATGGGG
>JAATGO010000368.1 GCA_015654605.1 Betaproteobacteria bacterium | reverse complement strand
GAGCATAGTTTCAAAGGCATGAATAAATGCCTCAGGATCCGTGCCATCAATATTGGTGAAGGCATTCCAGCTATGGTCAGGGTAGGGGTGGGCTGCTCCCAGCATCAGTGAACGTAGTCGCTGTGGTGCCTGTAACGCTAACCCATAACCAACCCAGCCACCCATTGAATAACCGAGATAGTGCGTTTGTTCCAGTTGCAGATCATCTAATACTGCAATGATATCGGCGCTACGCTGTTGCAAAGTATAGGCCAATGAGTCTCTTGGTTTATCGCTCAGACCATGACCTAATGCGTCTGGCATGATGAGCTGATATTGTTTTTGCAGGATATTGGTAAAACCAAAGAAACGCCATGCCTGTGAACTACTGGTAAAGCCGTGGTGCAGTAATAGCGGGGGGCCATTGCCGATGGTCTGATAATAAATACGTCGGCCAGCGCTAAGTGCAAATGGCATTGTTACTATCCGAAGTAAAAAGTGCTATTGTTCGCATCAAGAATTTCATTGATGCGAACAATAGCGCGGTGATTGCGCACGCACGTGTCATGCTGCATTGACACGTTGAATTGGCATTCCATCTTCTTGTCGTACGATACTTACGCAAATTCTGACAGTAAATTGACTTGCTGAGAAAATATCTTGGGATTTCCTGCGAGTACATCTCCTTTATAGAGATAGTCGGATTCTCCGCTAAAAGTGCCGACAATTCCTCCTGCTTCGGTAATGAGCAGCGAGCCAGCAGCAATATCCCAGGGTTTTAATCCTTTCTCGAAGAAACCATCGAGTCGCCCGGCTGCTACATAAGCCAAGTCTAGCGCAGCAGCACCAGGGCGGCGCAGACCTGCACAATTTTCTGTCATGACGCGAAACATGTTCAGATATTCGTCGAGGCCATTGGTATCCCTGAATGGAAAGCCGGTACCAATCAGGGCATCGGCGATTTTGTCACGCTTGCTCACGCGAATGCGTTTTTCATTCAGGTAGGCACCAGAACCCTTGGATGCGGTGAATAAATCATTACGGGTTGGATCATAGACGACAGCTTGCGTAATTTGACCGCGTTGCTGTAGAGCAATTGATACGCAGTATTGAGGAAATCCATGAATGAAATTGGTCGTACCGTCCAGAGGGTCGATAATCCAGACATTTTCCGCTGCATCATGCAAGTTGCTAGACGCACCAGACTCTTCTGCCAAGATGGCATGTTCAGGATAGGCATTTTTTAATACTTCGATAATAGCGTCTTCAGCCGCTTTGTCGACCTCAGTTACAAAATCATTGTGTTGTTTCTTGGTGACCTGTAGCAGAGAGACATCAAATGAGGCGCGGTTGATAATGGTAGCAGCGCGGCGAGCAGCTTTAATCGCCGTATTAAGCATGGGAGGGATAATCATACCTCTAGGTTCCGTTAAAATGGTGTTCTGGTAGTATCGCAGGCAATTCATGCCAGATGTCAATTATTTGACAGGAGATACCTGTGAAAAACACCGAAACACGATAATGAATGAAGTTAATGAGCAATGCGCACAATAGGCTAAAAACAGGTAAACCTCTAGTTTATTCTATCCTGTCCTAGCGAAGATACTTACTCCTTTATTGCAGGAAGCGCGATGTCGCTATTTTAAATGAACATGCATAAAATCGAAAATTCTGTTTTCAATCGCTTACGTTTCGTATTGGTCGAGACCAGTAGCCCAGGTAACGTTGGCGCAGTCGCCAGGGCGATCAAAACGATGGGTTTTGGGCAATTGGTGCTGGTGAATCCACGTTTTCCACAGGTTTTGCAAGAAAGTCAGGCAATCGCTTTCGCTAGTGGGGCACAAGATGTGCTGGCGGCAGCACAGCTGGTTTCAACGATGGAAGAGGCTTTGCAGGGATGCAATTTTGCCGCAGCTGTGAGTGCCAGATTACGTGAATTTTCGCCACCGGTGACTACACCACGTGCGTTAGCTTTTCAATTAGCGCAAGACGAAGGGCTTACTACTGCTCTGGTGTTTGGTAGCGAGCGCTTTGGTTTGTCTAACGAATGGGTACAAAAGTGTAATGTTTTGATTAATATACCTGCTAATCTGGATTATTCATCACTGAATTTGGCGCAAGCAGTGCAGATCATGGCATATGAGTGCCGAATGGCGACAATGGGAAATGATCATCCAGATAGCGACGTTGGTTTCCAGGGAGAGCTTGCTAGTGTGGTAGAGGTTGATGGGATGTTCGCTCATCTAGAGCAGGCCTTGACGGCAATAGGATTTTTACATCCAGATAGTCCCAAGAAATTGATGCCACGTCTTAAGCGATTATTTGCGCGAACTCAGTTGGAAACCGAAGAGGTTAACATCTTGCGTGGCATTGCTCGCCAAATATTGCAGCCGAAAAAAGACGGTAAAAATAGCAAGGTAACGACAATAGGTGAGGGAAATAAGTGATGGAAATGACTGGCAAAATCAATCATGAGTAAGTTAAGTTGGGATCGTATCCTGCAATCGCAGGGATTTGGTTCGCGTAAATATTGTCGTTCTTTGATAGAAGACGGCGAAGTGACTGTAGATGGTGATGTCATTGGCGATTATCGTGCGGCACCAGTCACTGAAGGCCTGAAGTTTCATTTGTTTGATGAGGAATGGACTTATCGCGAGCACGTGTACATTGCACTCAATAAACCACCCAATATTGAGTGTTCACGTAAGCCTAGCCATCATCCTGGCGTATTGTCGATTTTGCCGGAACAGTTTACTTGGAGAGAGGTACAACCAGTTGGTCGACTAGATCATGACACGACGGGATTGTTGCTGATGTCTGATGACGGGGCTTTTATTCATCGGCAGTCTTCGCCTAAATACCATGTGCCTAAAGTCTATGCAGCCACAACACATGAGCCAGTCAGTGAAGCGCTGATTACGCAGTTGCTGGCAGGTGTGCAATTGCACGATGAGCCTGCTCCATTGAAAGCATTATCTTGCATCCCATTAGATACACACCTGCTGCAAATTGTGTTGGAGCAAGGAAAATATCATCAAGTTAAACGGATGCTTGCAGCGGCGGGCAACCATTGTCTTGGCTTACGACGTACTGCCATTGGCGCGTTGCAGCTGGATGCTTTACATCTTAAAGAGGGGCAGTGGTGTTACCTAGAGCAGGAACAACTTGCTTTGTTGAGAGCAGAATGATATCCGTGGTAGTGGCTTTAGTAACTGCACTAGCCATTACCAGCAAGATAGTGACAATGGCGTCGCTATATTTGCTGGTATGGTACACGGCTTATGTCAATGTTTGATATTACTGTTTGGCTGACTCTTGACAGGTAATGTATCGGCAAAGAGGTGAGCGCAGTCAATGGCGTCGAACTCGTAGTGTAAGCCACAAAAATCGCAGTCAATATTGAGAGTTTTTAGCGTAGAAAGCGCATCGTCGATTTCTTCTTTTCCTAACATTCTGAGCATATTCCCTACTTTTTCTCGTGAGCAGCTACAGTGGAATTGAGGGTGCACGGGGTCAAATACGCGCAACGTTTCCTCCCAAAATAATTTGTGCATCAGGCTTTTGATATTTGTTTCAAGTAATTCTGGAGTGTGCAGTGTGCTGGCGAGAAAAACTAGACGATTCCATGCTTCCAACTGATCGTCGTGAGGTTGTGAGCCACCTTCGACCGGTAGCTTTTGCAATAACAGGCCGCGTGATACGTTGTCATTGGCAGCAAGCCACAAACGCGTATCAAGTTGCTCTGAGCGCAGCATATAATTTTCAATTACCGTTGCTGTATTGTCACCATCTAGCGGAACGATACCTTGATAGGCTTGTTGTCCAGGTAGCTTGTCTTTGGGATCAAGCGTAATGGCAAAGCGACCTTGTCCATTGGCATTGACCATCTGTGTCAGGGTCGCGGCATCATCTATCACGGCATTTTCCGTGAGCTTGGCGGTCGCACGCATGCGCAAGTCAGCATCGCACTCGACAACCAGCAGTTTGACCGGCCCATCACCATAAATTTGCATGATCAGCGCACCATTGAATTTTAAATTGGCGGTCAATAGCGCAGATGCTGCTAGCATTTCACCCAAGAGCGTGCGTACTGCTGATGGATAGTTGTGGCGTGAGAGCACCTGTTGCCAGGTGGTGGAAAGTTCGATTAACTCTCCACGTACTGGCGCATTGTCAACGGTGAATTTTTGTAACGTATCTACTATCATCGTTTCTTTCATCGGACGGTAAAGAAAAAATAAAACAATTTGGGCGTTAGCATTAGTCGATACGTTTCAGAGATGTTTTAAACAATTGTGCGCGTTCCACGTAACTGTCAGTACCTTCGCGCATACGGGCGAGATCTTCTTTTGTCAGAGAGCGTACGGCTTTTGCAGGAGCACCAATAATCAGTGAATTATCAGGAAATTGCTTTCCTTCTGTGACTAGTGCTCCAGCGCCGACCAGGCTGTTTTTACCGATTTTGGCGCCGTTGAGCACTACCGCCTGAATGCCAATGAGGGAGTTGTCGCCAATAGTGCAGCCATGCAACATAACTTGATGCCCAATGGTGACATTTTTACCGATATGCAAGGGGTAACCGATATCGGTATGGAGAACCGCATTTTCCTGCACGTTACTGTTTTCATCGATAGAGATCAATTCATTGTCTCCCCGAATGGTGGTGCCAAACCATACGCTAGCATGAGCTTTCAGATGTACTTTGCCAATGACTGCTGCCGACTCTGCCACATAGGCAGTGTCGGCTATTTCTGGTATATCTTGTTCTAATTGGTAGATTGCCATAATAAGATTGCCTCCTCGATTAACCCTAGGTCAGGATAACTATATCCTGATAAACCTATATTTTACCTGTGATAGCATGAATGTTTCATTGACACCATATTTCCCTGCTGCGATGGCTGGTTTGGGGACGGAATTGCGTAGTATGGCATTGGCGTGTCTTATATTGACAGACGCACGAGATAAAGTCACTTGTGTACAGATGATGTCTGCACAGTGGGCAGATAAAAAGTTAACTCTGGACAAAGATATTGTTTTGCAGCCAGCAG
>JAATGO010000354.1 GCA_015654605.1 Betaproteobacteria bacterium | reverse complement strand
TGCAGCGTCGAGCGGTATCAAAGTACCATCGCCAGGAAAATTCCTGAATAACAATGCTATTCGGTAAGTTTTTCTCAAGAATTGCCTGTGCTTTTTTTAGCCGGTACAGCGGTACGCTCATATCGACATGGTGTGCAGTATGTTCCATGATGTGATGTAACAAAGTGCCAATATGATGCTTTAATGTCAGATGCACTGTCGTGGATACAAAAGGTTGTGCGGCAGCCCAATCTATTTTATTTTGATACCAAGCGATATCAGTATGTGTGTGATGAACATAGACGACAAAGCCAATCATGGCATTCCAAAATACGAATGGCACGACAAAACCAGTGAGCAGGATAAGCCATGCCGACTGTTGTGTTTGATTTGCCGCATAGAGTAGTGTCACAATCCAGATCACTCCTCCTAAGGTTACTAGCAACCCATCGCCAATAAACTCCCAGCGGCGGGTTGGCATTTGGCGTCGAGAAGGGAAATACATGCGCTTCCACCACATGTCGAGAAAATAATAGATCCAAGGCGCCCAGCCACTACGATAGATTCTCTCAAGAGTACGGCGCCAAGCGGGTAATGCGCGATATTCTTCTAGTGTATGCGGTTGCCAGACGAAATCAAAGCTCTTTAAATTGGTATAACCATGATGTACGACATTATGCCCAACTTGCCAGAGACTGTATGGAGTGAGTGATGGTAAAAATACCAGTCGACCAATAAAGGCGTTCAAGCGTCGATGAGAAGTGAAACTTTGGTGACAGGCATCGTGCCCGAGGACAAACAATCGACCAATAATAAATCCTGTGAGCAAACCTGCAATGAGTTTTGCGAGCGGATGACTAAGCCAGACGGTGGCACTGATGGTTAATGCATATAAAAACAGATCTAGTACGACCAATGCCATAGCAAGACCAGTATTACGTTGGGATATCGGTGTTAACCAAGACCGTATCACTTTGCGGTGCGGTATTTCTGAGGCTGGGTTATCGACAGGATTGGGTAAAGAGACCGGCATCTAAAAAACCTTTGAAGCTAAAACATATCATCATGAAGTGGATGCATGTCATTTTGTTGAATCAGATGTGAACATCGCTACCAGCACCATATGATGTCGGTAGCGGCGAATACAAGTACTTGCCATAATTTTTAGAATCGATAGCCAATACCTATACCGATCAGCCAAGGATCCAAGGTGACTTTACTGATCGTTCCTGCTGCAGTTTTTACGTCACTGTCGATTTGTACTTTTTTGACATCTATATTGAATCACCCGTTTTTATCGATTTTAAAATCAACACCAATTTGCCCGGCTAGACCAAAGCTGCTTTTATCCAGTCGTGCAGCACCGTCAAGCAGATTGACACTGGAAATGCGCGTGTAATTAACACCGACGCCAACATAAGGACTGATGACAGAAGCAGGGGTAAAGTGATATTGCAACGTCAATGTAGGAGGCAGTTCTTTGAATGAACCAATTTTTTGTCCATCAAGTTTGACATCGTGTTTTTGCGGATAGGTCAGCACCAATTCCGTTGCCCAGTTAGGAGTGAAAAAATAACTGATGTCGATTTCAGGGATAGTTTTTGAACTGACGCTCAAGGTATCTGATGGACCTACGCCTCCAACTGGATCAGATTTGTTTTCCGGGCTGATATGCACTGCGCGTAAGCGAACTAGCCATGGACTTTCTTGTGCCTGTACGGTATTCGTAATAAAGCATAAGGCAGCGATACCTGCTAATAGAGACAACACTGATGATTTCATGATCTGTCTTTGATGAGTTGGACACGAAGACAAGGTACGGTAGTGAGGCAAAAATTACCTTGATACGGATCAAGAAATGATGCGATCAATGTATTTGTAATCAACAAGGAAAATAAAAAAAGAGTATTGGTAGCGAGTGGTTTTGTTTCCCGAAGGGGAGGTTGCGCGTATGTCGAAAATCATGAGTAAACATTTGTTTGGAAATGAGTCTTATTCTTGTTTTGCATATTGTTACAATATAAACTAGAATCGCATTCGTAGGATTTAGTCAATTTTTTGTGGCCCACTCACCATACATATTATATTTCGTATAGAGCACCATTTTGCTGGTGCTCTAGTGGATACAACACAAGCAACTGAAAGGGGAAATTGCATGCAAGCAACGAATGGCTACAAACCATATTTTAATAAAATGACAACAATGGCGGTGGCAGTGTTGCCTTTGTTGCTGGCAGGTTGTCTTGCTACGACACCTCAAGCTGGTGGCGGTAGTTCTACTGTTGCTACGGGAGCCGCAGCAGGAGGAACTGCAACAGATGCTAATTCTACTTTGGAAACTTGTCCTCAATCGATGGGGACGGTTAGTATTGATGAAGACACCGATGCTGGTTGGTATAGCGCTTATATCGCACGTTATAACACGGGTTCAACCGTACCGGCCTTGCGTCTGTTGATTCAACAATCGAATTGCTTCGTCATTGTGGATCGTAATCGTGGATTGCGTGCAGGAATGCGCGAGCGCGGGCTTATTCGTGGAGATGAAGGGCGCGCAGGTAGCCAGTACGGGGGTGGGCAGGTTGCAGCGGCCGACTATACTCTTTTGCCAGAAGTGATTGTGTCTGCAAAAGGTGGTAACCAAGGCGGCCTGAGCGCTCTTTCCGGTTTGTTTGGTAGTGCAGGTTCTGCTGTGGGTGCAATTGCCGGTAACTTCTCTACTAACGAAGCCGGAACCATTTTAACGTTGATTGACAACCGCTCTTCAGTACAACTGGCAGCAGCAGAAGGTTATTCTCAGAATGTTGATTTTGGCGTAGCAGGTTCTTTGTTTTCTGGTGGTAGCAGTGGGCGGGCAAGTGCGTTTACTTCAACGCCCCAAGGCAAGGTATTGATGGCATCATTTATGGATGCCTACAATAAAATGGTAATCGCTGTACGCAATTATCGTGCACAAACTGTTGCTGGAGGCTTGGGAACTGGTGGACAACTTGGTGTCCAGGGCGGTAGCACTAAAGCATCCAAAAAATCCAAAAAGAAGAAATGATGGATGGGTGTATGGGAGTGACATCCAGATCGCGTTCTCTCTTGAAGGCAATGGCAATAACAGCAGTATTGTTGTTGCCAGCGATGCCAGCCATGGCGGACGAGTTTTTCCTCTACTTGAAATGTTCAGGCAATATTATTGCTGGAGGGAAATCGCAACCGGCAGATGTGGATTTGGCACTGCGAGACAATAATGAAACAGCGCTGATCCAACAGTCGAACGTGTTGCCAGTAGGGGAGCGCCTGAAATATAAGGTATCCCCTAGTACATATAGTATGCGTTACTATGTGCCAGGTACGAGAACAGGTGTAATCTACGATTGGTGGCATAGTCAGATATTTATCTGGTATCCCAGCCTGCAGCAGTTGTCGATGGTACGTTTGTCGATTAACCGTCAGTCAGGTCAGTTGACAGGTGTGCTGGAAAATTCGGCTGCAGAATCATTGGCAAGTTTGAAGATGAATTGCGAAGCTGAGGACGAGGAAGACTTGCCTGAGCCGAAATTTTAAATTTGCTTTTTGGGAGAGATGGCTTGCACCTTTTGGGAAGTCCTCTCTCTCACTTTACTTGATAGATAGCATTCCAGTTTTTCTTTGACCCACTTTCAAGGTGTCTAAGATGTACTTTCTAAGCTAGTGCAGCAGCCTTGTACGAGGCTTTTGAAGAGTAGAAAATTTCCATACGCCGGTTTCAGGAACGAATACGGCACATTCATCGCCAACCCCCGTATCTTTCCATGAGTCGTTGTACTGACTCAATGACATAATTGGCGCCTTATCCAGCGCTTCTGCAGCACATTCTCTCAATACATGATCCGGAAAGTCTCCGAGAGCATATACTTGTTCGCGGTAATCTGGGCCACCAATACGTTCCCACCATTTCTGTACAAAAATAGGAATTTCGGCAGTGATCTCAAGATGAGATATTTCATGTAAATAATGGTGTATAGAAAATGGAACCGGCAACAGAGGGGTAATCAATGTTTTGTCTGCATCCAGTAGTAAATCATTCGTATCTGAAGCAAAAAATCCTAATGCTAGCATGAGTTTTCTTTCCGTTTGTGGAAGGTGACTCATCATCCGGTCAATATCAATTCTCTCAAGACGTTCGCGACGCCATCCATTTTTCCCTGTCGCAGAAAGACGTTGGCAATAAATTTCCGCATCAAGAGGAGAGGCAAAGGTAAGTATGCCTGCCTCTCCATTTATTCTGATGTAGAACGTATGATGAACATCAGAATCAGAAATGGCATTAGGAGGGGAATATACTAATGTCCAAAGAGGAAAAGAGAGAGGAGGCTCAATTGAAAATTGGTTTTGCATTATTTTCTCCCAGTGATTCTTTGTTGCTGTCACTTTCTATTGATAGATAGTACCTACATCAGTTGTAGATGAGTTGTACAGGTAAATAAGTACTCACTCGACAATGAGTGCATCTATTGACATGCTAGTTCCAAATGTATTTCCTGATTCAAATTGTTGTTATTCCTAGTTGGAAATAATATAGTGATTTTCTTGATGGCAGTGGCGTGGTATACAGTAAAGTAATCTAGGAATACAAAGACTCCAATGGGGGCGTGTATATAGAAAGAAAAATATCGTTCCAAAGCGGAACGATATTTCATGAGAAGCAATCAAGATGGTGCAAATTTTTAATTTGTAGAGGAGTAGTGTAGACACTCCTCGGGTTTGTTTAGCCACCTGCGATATCGGCAGTTGCGGATGTACCTTCCGACGAGCCCCCTTTCCCTTTGACCGCTTCTAATGAATCAGTGGATACGCCTAACGTACCGGCTAATTTTTGTAATTCCTCTGGGGAGATCGTGCCATTAAGTAATTTTTTCAGGAGCGCCTGAGGATCACTGTCATCAGCCCCACCGGCACCACCACCTCCTGATGCTTCATTTGACTTTTGCGCTCGAGATTGGAGTTCATTGGCAATTGCATCTTTTTGCCATGGCGCCATTTTGGGATCGTTAAGGGCCTTAAGGAGATCATTGGATGACGCACTTTTCAGGCCATCAGAAAAGCTGGACATTTCCGAGGCGCTTGGAATAGAAGAAACGTTATTGCTACTAACACTACCTACGCTGAATGCCATAATTTTTCCTTAATATTAAAAAGAATAGGGTTGTTGCTGCAGAAATGGGTGATGATGTTGATGGATAAAGTTCCAGAAATAAGTTGAGAACTCTATACAAGGTAGGGATACCTATGAATTAAATTATGACAATATCGGTATCAGAAAAGTGAAGAAATGATGGAACTATGAAAGCATGATTTTTCACCTATGGTTGACTATCTCATCTTGCCGATAGGATAGTGGTCTTTTTTAATGAGTTAACTATGGAGGTTATTATGTCAATAGTGGGTGCTGCAGCAGGAGCAGGAGCTGCGTCGGGAATCGCAACTGAAACTGAAACAAAAGCAGCTGGAACTTTACTTAATGCAACTAACATCTTTTTGAAAATGGAAAAAAATGCTGAAGATGATTCTAAGCAGTTGGTGTAATTATTTTTAATTCGGTATGGTGTGTTGTTTGATAAGGATAAAAAATGTAGAGTTTTTACATTTTTATCCTTGTTTTATCAGAACGTGATGAGAGATTTGCAAGCAACGGAATCTCATCGATTAAATATTGAAAAATATTTCATGCTATTTTGAGAAAATGGATAGATATGATGTCGACATTTCAGAATCAATTGGGAAGTGGATCCCAGTTATCAGATAACCCAAATTTGCGTCAAGGTACGTCAAATCCCATGGTGCAGTCTGCACAGCAGGGGGCGGAGCAGGGGATACAATTTCAATTATGGGTTTCTCAGCAAGCTACTTCATTGGCTAAGTTAAAAATATTCAGTTCAATGGCTAAAAGTATTAATGATCAACAATAGATAACGTCGTGTATATCATTTTTGAAACCATAAAAATGAACATCCCGTCTCATAATATATGAATACACTTTCGACCGTACTTCCCTCTATACGACAGGCTAAGAATAGCGCTATAGCTACTGAGAAAGGTGTCGCAGCAGCAAGAACCGACTCCAATAATGTCGCCATTTTTACACGGCTTATTAAAAAAGCAGAAGAGGTGGCGCAATCTGCAATCTGAGAGGTGGCCCCGGAAATTTGGATACTAGCTAAGTGTATGCTTTGCCTCACCACCTGGATCGCAAGGTTGATGACAGGAGTAAGAGAACGAGATGGCATCACTCAGAAAGTTTCAAGGTCAAAGTGATGCTGGCGGCGTAACGTGTAGATCACGCGCTCTAACCACGCGCTCGCGGCCGATACACGTACATGCCGATGAAGCTGGAGGTTGTCTATCTGTTCGTCGTCATGGACAGGGTCTGCTGATGAGCGCTGCCATGGTGATTGTCCAATACGTTGACGACGTATTTCTGCATCGAGGTCGAGCAGGAGGCAATCGACCATTACGGCGCGCCGGCAATCTTCAACACCGACCAAGGCAGCCAGTTCACCAGCTTTGAATTCCCCCAACGACTCAAGGACAACGGTATTGCCATCCGCATGGATGGTCGTGGCTGCAGGCGTGACAAGGTGTTCGTGGAACGGCTATGGAAGTTGATCAAGTATGAACAGGTGGTCTTGCGCGCTTACAAGGCGGTCAGTGCGGCGCGCAGTGGGATCGGACGCTCTCTGGCGCTACAATCTCCGGCGACCATGCAGTACGCTTGACGGCAATACGCCGGATGCATTCGGCTCCCACAATCCTCCTACGCTTCAAGAGGTAGCCTTAGGATACGGGACCGGGTTATCTACCGCGCCGCACGTTCTTTCCCTGCATATGGAGCGATGTGCGGTGCCATGGCAACCTTATATCTGCGAAGCCCCACTTAACGGATGCAAATTCGTGTCCAAACAAACAGGGCTATATTTACTCAATAAACTGAAATTTTCAAAAGATAGCGAATGGGCTCTAACATCTTCACTTAGCATTTTCTGGAACTATCACTCATTTGTAGTTACTTAATATTAAGTCCGTGAGAACCACTGTGTTTATTGCTAGTTCATCTAGCGAGTAAATAAGGTTGGTCTATTTCATTTTTGGATATCGAGACGTGGTCAATACGTTTGAGTCGCCTACCATTTCGGAGAAAATATGTCGCCTATATCAACAATCACTACTACCACCACTACTACTGTATATGATGCCCCACCTGATACTGCGTCATATTTTAGAAATGGAAATGATGTACCAGAGTCCAGTAATATCCTTGTTAGGAATGGAAACGGAGGAAATTCGTCATCTAACGGTACGGGAAACTGGATAGATAGTTTACCATTACCAGAAAACCTTAAAGATATGCTGCGCAATATGATGGGAAATGGCGATACTAATCTGCCATCGGAATCTAGTGCGGCAAAGACGATAAATAATTTTCAAAAAGATAATGGTATTGGTTTGCTATCCAATCAACAGATGGCTGAAATAGCGAATACTGGCTATTTTACAGGGAAGGATGGTAAGACGATTCAGGTGCCACCTGAAGTACAGGCAGCAGCAAAAACATTTATGGCAAATGGTGGTGAATTGTTTAAGGAGCTAGAGTCAGCGACTAATGGTCAACACGATGGTCAACTGAGTCAAGGCGACTACACAAATGCAGTAAAGGATGGCACCATTTCTGCCAATGGTGGGAGTAATGGTGTGCCCCCATCAATTACGGGGATCCCTAGCGATGGTTTTATGAATGCTGTGTGTAATGGACAGATTTCACCAACCAGGCCAACCGAATATGGCGCTGCAAAAACGATCAATGATTTTCAGAAAGACAATGACATCGGTTTACTTTCTGCAAATCAGATGAATGAAATGGCACAAACTGGATATTTGACAAAGGATGGCAAGACCATACAAGTACCTCCGGAAGTACAAGAGGCTGCTCAGGCTTTCATGGATAATAATGGTGAATTGTTCAAAAAAATGGAATCTGCTAAAAATGGAGAACATGACGGCCAGTTGGGGAAAGGAGATTTTAGTAGTGCAGTTAAAGATGGCACCATTTCATCAGGAAATTATGGCTCGACAGGAAATCCCCCTGCCACTTCTGGTACGCCAGGAAATTATGGCTCGCCGGGTAATCCGCCGACTTTTCCTGG
>JAATGO010000268.1 GCA_015654605.1 Betaproteobacteria bacterium | reverse complement strand
CTTTTCCTTTGACCGTTGGTCCGGGGACAATTGCAGCGTCCATTACATTAGGCGCCAATACGCCAGCCCACCTGCTTGATTGGGTCATGGATATTGGTAGCTCTATATTGGGTGCTGGCTTAACTGCATTATTTATTTTCTTGTGTTACCGCTCTGCTCACAAACTGGTTCATTTGCTGGGTCACTTGGGAACCATGGTGGTGTTGCGTCTATCTGCTTTTATTTTATTATGTATTGGCATTCAAATTTTTTGGTCGGGCGTAACAGGTTTGTTAGTAGAGCTAAGGTAATGACTATCCCGGCGGGAGAAAGGCAGCATGAGATAGCGGTAGTCCTTTTCTGCATGGCAGTAAGATATTCGATAAAAATCTTATCTACTGCATGTAGTACAGCCCCAATTTTCAGTACATTATGATGCCTGAAAAAAGGATATCTTCTCCAGGCTTGTCTTTCATTACTGGCACCACCTTTTATGTCTTTAGTGTCATCGACTCGGATAGTCATTGATCAGTGACTGATCCATAGCCTCCACCGCCTGGTGTCTCAATGACGAACACATCGCCAACCTGCATTTCTGTGCTGGAGACGAAGGACAGCATTTCTGTTTTCCCAGTTGCGCGTAGTACATAATTCTTGCCGCACTGACCCGGAGCACCACCGGCCATACCAAATGGAGGAACAATACGATTATTAGACAGAATAGATGCAGTCATTTTTTCCAGAAAACGTATCTTACGTGTGCCGCCATTACCACCATGCCACTGTCCTTGGCCACCGGAACCGTTGTTGATTTCATAGCTTTCAAGTCTGACCGGATAGCGCCATTCTAATATCTCAGGATCAGTTAGTCGTGAGTTGGTCATGTGGGTTTGTACGACATCGGTACCATTAAAACCTTTGCCTGCACCAGAACCACCTGCGATCGTTTCGTAGTACTGGTATTCGTTGTTACCGAATGTGAAATTGTTCATGGTGCCAGGAGCGGATGCCAGCACGCCCAATGCGCCATACAAGGCATTGGTGATGCAACTGGATGTTTCCACGTTGCCAGATACAACCGCGGCAGGATAGCGTGGATTGAGCATAGATCCCTCTGGAATAATGACATTAAGCGGTTTCAGACAGCCAGCATTGAGTGGAATTTCGTTGTTGACCAGTGTGCGGAATACATAGAGAACTGCTGCCATGCAAATGGCACTTGGTGCATTGAAGTTGTTATTCAATTGCGGTGATGTGCCAGTGAAATCGATATCGGCAGTGCGCTTTTCTCTATTTATCCGGATCGCTACTTTAATGATGGCACCATTGTCGAGCCGGTATTCATAACTGCTGTCTTGGAGGGTCGTCAATACTTGGCGTACTGCTTCTTCTGCGTTATCTTGTACGTGATTCATGTATGCCTGCACGACGTCGAGACCGAAGTGTGCCACCATTTTCAATAACTCATCGACGCCTTTTTGATTAGCTGCGACCTGAGCCCGCAGGTCAGCAAGGTTTTGTGCAATATTGCGGGCAGGATACGGGCCTGATGATAATAGCGTTATCGTCTCCTGCTCCAGGAAGTGGCCTTCTTTGACTAGTTGAAAGTTGTTGATCAGGATGCCTTCTTCTTCTACCACTGTACTGTTGGCAGGCATTGATCCAGGCGTGATGCCACCGATATCTGCATGATGCCCGCGTGAGCCGACGTAAAACAGAATGGATTTTCCTTGCACATCGAATGCTGGCGTGATCACGGTGATGTCTGGCAGATGTGTACCACCATGGTATGGGTCGTTTAGCATAAACACATCTCCTGGTGCCATGTTGCCAGCGTTTTCGCGGATGATGGTTTTAATGCTTTCACCCATGGAACCAAGATGCACTGGGATGTGTGGCGCGTTCGCAATCAGGTTGCCTGCGGCATCGAATAATGCACACGAGAAGTCGAGGCGTTCCTTGATGTTGACGGAGAATGCGGTGTTTTGCAGCCGAAGCCCCATCTGTTCTGCGATGCTCATGAACAGATTATTGAAGACTTCTAGCATGACCGGATCGGCACTGGTACCGATCGCTTTGCGTTGTTGCCGTTGTTCGATGCGCGTCAGTACCAGGTGGTTTAGTTGG
>JAATGO010000409.1 GCA_015654605.1 Betaproteobacteria bacterium | reverse complement strand
CTGCGGGAGGGTTGTGGACATTCATGCCAGGATATGGTCTGGGGGCAACGTATTCCATTGCCCAGCGTGCGCCAACAGTAGAGGAGTTGTATTCTAACGGCGCGCATGAATCAACGGCGACGTATGATGTTGGTGATAGTGCTTTGAAAAAAGAAACATCACATAATCTTGAACTAACTTTCCAGAAAACTGAGGGACTGGTACGTTGGAAAGCTAATCTGTTCCATAACAAAGTGAAGAATTTTGTCTATGGCCTGACAGGGGGGCATGTTGATGACGATGGTACACCAGATGATGATGGCGAGTTCATGTATCGGAATTGGTCGCAGGCTGATGCGACGATTCGTGGAGCAGAAGCTGAGCTTAGCTATAATCTGACAGGGCAGGGTTTGTCAGTACGTGGCTTTGCTGATACCTCGCGTGGCAAGCTGGATAACATGGGAAATTTGCCATTACAGCCAGCGACGCGTTATGGTGTTGATCTGGGCTATCGTCAAGGCGCATTGGCCAGTGGGATTCGTATTCTGCGCGCCAAGAAGCAGGATCGACTGGCTTCATTTGAAGACTATGAAACACCATCATATACACAGATCGATGCCAGTGTCTCGTATACCCAGCGGTTTAATGCTGTACGTATGACATGGTTTGTTATCGCTAAAAATTTGACCAATCAGGATATCCGCTACTCTACGGCAGTTTTAAAAGAAGGGGTACCACAATCTGGTCGTAATGTGATTGTTGGTGTGCGTACACAGTTCTAAGCAATTGTCGATGTTCATGTGTAAAATTCATGCTAATGTTTTTGCACATGTGATGCTGTCTGGCAGGTGCTTGATGTCAAACAGCATCATAAGAAATCTGCTGATTTGCAATTATTTAATTGGCAGTTTGATGGTATTTTTTACTTCTTCCATCACTGCATAGGTATGTGTTTCTCGCACACCTTTTAATTGCAGCAGAGATTTCCCGAGAAAATCGCGATAGGCATTCATATCCTTGACACGAGATTTCACCAGATAGTCAAAACCACCCGCGACCATGTGACATTCCATGATTTCTGGAATATTTTGTACACTTTGCTTAAAAGCTTCGAAAACATCTGGTGTGGTGCGATCCAGCACGACCTCAATGAATACCAGGAGCGAAACATCCAGGAGTACGGGATTTAATTGCGCTGCATAGCCGGTAATGTAGCCGGCTTCCTGTAATTTTTTTACTCGCTCCAGACATGCCGCGGGTGATAAATTGATACGGCCAGCCAGATCAACATTGCTGATGCGGCCATCATTTTGCAATTCGGAAAGTATTTTTTTACTAATTTTATCTAAAAAGGCCACGATTCTAAATTTTATTTGAATAAAGCATTATTAACGAAATTTAATTCAGATTATAAGGGAAATTATCGTCGCTAATATCATCCAAGAGAAAATAGAATCATAGCAGCCAAGTATGTCATGCATACTGTTCTTTGAGCGAAGGGCGCTAGGGGCGTTTCAATGAGGCCATGGAGACATGAAAATTCGACCGTTGCAATTGTAACGGTATTTCATTAATGAACCTTGATGTTCAATCGAGAGAGGAAATAAGATGTATAAGCGTCTACCTATCATTGCAGCTTCATTATTGATGGTGCCAACAATACTGTTGGCACAAGAAGTACAAACAGTAAAAATTGGTTTCAGTAGCCCCCTTACGGGGCCTCAGGCTTCTGCTGGACAGGATAACCAGGGTGGCGTGCAGTTAGCCATTGAGCGGTTGAATGCCAAACCGATGATAATTGGTGGAAAAAAAATCCAATTTTCATTGCTTTCTGAAGATGACCAGGGTGATCCTCGCTCGGGTGTGGGTGTTGCACAGAAACTAGTGGATCAAGGTATCAAGGCAATTATCGGACCGTATAACTCGGGTGTGACAATTCCAGCATCACGCATCTATAACGATGCCGGCATTATTACTGCCACTGTGGCTTCCAATCCTAAAATTACACAGCAGGGTTTTGTAAATCTGTATCGCGTTGCTGCCAGTGATAGTCAGCTGGGCGGAAAGATGGCATTGTATGCGGCCAAGGAATTGAAGCTGAAAAAGGTGGCAGTGATCGACGATCGTACGGCATATGGTCAAGGGCTGGCGGATGAATTTACCAAGGTGGCAAAAGCGAATGGCATCACCATTGTTGGTAGAGATTACACGAACGACAAGGCAACAGACTTTAGCGCGATTCTTACTTCCATCAAGGGCAAGCAGCCAGATGCGATTTTCATTGGTGGTTATGCACCACAGGGGGGCCCCATCAAACGCCAAATGAAACAGTTGGGTATTCAAGCATTATTGTTGGGTGGTGATGGTATTTGTTCTCCTGAGATGGGACGCTTGGGCGGTGACTCCATTGGAGATTCAGTGTATTGCACACAAGGGGGCACTATGCTCGATAAACAGGCAGAAGGTAAAACATTTGCCGTTGATTATGCGAAGAAATTTAATCGTCCACCAGAAGTGTATGCGGCCTCTTTTTATGATGGCATGATGTTGATTGCACAGGCGATGAAACAGGCGGATTCGGTGGAGCCTAAAGTATATGGACCAGTGTTGGCGAAGATCAGCTACACAGGCATTGCTGGAGAATATGAATTTGATGCGCAGCATGATTTGAAGCAATCACCAGTGACGGTATTCCGGTTTAAAAATGGATTGCCGGTGCCGTTGACCAATTATTGATTTATTGATTGGGTTTGCGAAAGAAGGTGGCATTGTCGAGATGCCCCTTCTATTGTGTTTTATGCAGTAAGATCGACATCAGATAGCGGGGCGATAAGAGGCAGGGAGCAGGGAAGGAGTGACGTCCCCACCCCATGGGATATGCATTTTGTAGCGAGGGATACTAATGTTAAGTTATAGTCGGGTGGTGCAGACGATTGATGCGCATACTGGTGGTGAGCCATTACGTCTTCTTGTTTCCGGCTTGCCCCCTGTTCCTGGCGACACCATACTGGAAAAGCGAGCCTGGCTCATGGTGCATCGCGATGATTTGCGACAATTTCTGATGAACGAACCGCGTGGGCATGCCGATATGTATGGTGCCTACCTTTTTCCTCCTGTTAGCCAACAAGCAGACTTTGGCGTCATCTTCATTCATAACGAAGGTTATAGCGACATGTGTGGCCATGGCATTATTGCCTTGGGAAAGATATTGCTTGAGATGGGGTATGTCGAACCTATTTCACCAGTGACACCTATTGCATTTGATACACCAGCTGGACTGATTGAAGCCAGAGTGGAATGGGATGGGAATAGAGCCGGAAGTGTGACGTTTAAAAATGTTCCCGCATTTATTTATCAACGTGATCTCATTGTCGAGACTCCCAGCTTTGGTAAAGTGACTGGAGATATTGTTTTCGGTGGTGCATTTTATTACTACATGAATGCAGACCAAGTCGGCTTGAGCGTGAAACCTGATCTGGTGCGTCAATTGATACAGTTGGGTGCAGAGACTAAGGCGGCTGTCAAGGCATTAGTCGATATTGCACATCCACTGGTACCTGCTTTGAACAGCTTATACGGTACTATCATTGATAGTGCTGCCAATTTTCCTGGGGCAGATCAGTCAAATGTCTGTATTTTTGCAGATCGTGAAGTGGATCGTTCGCCGACAGGAACGGGAACCTCAGGACGTGCTGCACAGTTATTTTTACGTGGCAAGCTGGCCTTGCATCAGCAGTACTCGAATGGCAGTATCGTCGGTAGCAATTTTAGCGTGAAAGTGATTGATACCACGCGTGTCGGTAATTTTGATGCTGCAGTGACAGAAGTTACCGGCACTGCACATATGATGAGTACCAACCAATGGGTATTAGAAGCCACCGATCCATTTCCTCAGGGGTTCTTTTTAAGGTAAATCATGCATATCCTTGATGCAGTGCGGACTGCTCACGCTATGCCCTATTCACAACTTGTCCCAGCATTGGCGCAGGCAGTACATGATTTTTCTGAAGGCAGGATTCAATCCCCTGAACGTATGGTAGTACCGATTGATGCTTCGAACGTTTTACTTTGCATGCCAGCAGTTGGCCATGATCTGGGTGTTACCAAGTTGATCACCATTCATCCTGATAATATGCAACACGGTTTGCCAGTAATTCAAGGTGAGGTGCTTGTCTTCGAAGTGGGGAGCGGACGGCGATTGGCATTGCTAGATGGCCCTACGACCACGGCACGTCGCACAGCAGCAATGACATTGCTGGGGATACAAACGTTGGCACCGATCAAGCCCTCTTCCGTATTATTGATTGGTGCAGGTGTTCAGGCCGCTGCTCATGCGGATGCCTTGGCAGAATTTTTTGGTGTGACCCAATTCTGGGTTGCGGCGCGTGACTTGAGAAGAACGCAGATATTTTGCAATGAACTCAGTTCACGTTTTCCTCACGTAGTCGCTAGTCCATTAGCGATGGAGGCAATCCAGTCGGACTTACCACATACTGATGTCATCATTGCATTGACGACTTCTCGCGTTGCTGTGATCCCAGAACGCATTGCTACGGACACATTAGCTATTGGTGTGGGAGCATTCAAACCTGATATGGTGGAGTTTCCCGCTGCACTTTTACGTGAGCGTATCATCGTGGTAGATGATTTGCCGGGAGCACATCATGAGGCAGGTGATCTTATTCAAGCTGGGGTTGATTGGAACCAGGTGCATAGTATTAACGATATCTTAAGTGGACAGGTAGCTGGTGCGGTTTCGTTGCACTCACCTTTACCCGTCTTTAAAACTGTCGGCCAGGCTGCCTGGGATTTGGCTGCAGCACGTGTAGCACGACAATTTTTACAGGATTAACGTAGAGTGCATCTCATGCCTATTCATGAAATGTGTTCGATTACTACACTGCATTGCGCCTAACGCTGCTTGGATTGTGGTTACTTTGAAAATAGCTTAGAAGATTTTCTAAACATCATATTTACTTCACTATAGTTTTCTGTACGTCTCATATTTCTCGGTTGGCATTGCTATAATGCAATCAATGTTGCTTAAAAGAAATTACGAGAAGAAACTTGATGAGACGAAAGCGCTGTAGAAATGATGAGCGAAGATTATTAAGCGGTGTAGTTGCTATCCAGAGTATCGGTACTGTACTTCTGTTGTCCGGTATTTCCACGCAAATACATAGTCAAACCATTTCCCCTGTTACTGCTTTCCAGACGCCTGCCAGCGAAGAACAACGTCGTCGTTCACAAGCTGAGGCATGGGAGCGTCAGCAACAGTTGCAAGCTCCTAGGGTGAATTTGGAAAGTGATGCTGCTGAGGAAAAAAAAGAGACGTTTACTGCATCGACATTACCTACTGAGTCTCCCTGTTTCACGATTCAACTGTTGGTGTTACAGGTTCCCAGCCAGTTGCCGCCTGCGTTACAGTTAGCCGGCGCAAGTGCATTACCTTTGGACCCATTTCATTTTGCGCAGGATTATGTGCAACAGTACGCTGGTCGTTGTATTGGATCGCAGGGTGTTAATATCATTGTTAGGGGATTGACTGGTTTAATACTGCAAAGAGGTTACAGTACGGTTCGTGTTGGCGTTCCAGAACAGGACTTGTCCAGTGGGACTTTAACCTTATCACTCGTGCCTGGAGTTATCCGCAGCATTCGTTTTGCCGATGCTTCTTTGTATGGGACACCTCGTAATGCCTTCCCAACTGGTGGTGGTCGGTTACTCACATTGCGCGACCTGGAGCAGGGACTTGAGCAAATGAAGCGGGTGCCTAGTCAAGATGTCGATATGCAGATCATTCCTTCCGATGCACCAGGAGAAAGTGACATTATTCTCAACGTGACACGCAGAAAACCATGGAAATTGGTTGCCACTTTTGATGATAGCGGAGCAAAAGGAACGGGGAAATTACAGTTAGGAGGAAGGCTTTCCATGGATAATCCTCTTGGTCTTTCTGATATGTTCAACATTGGCATGAATACAGATGCAGATCGTCGAGGAAAACAGCGCGGCACAGAGGGGCGTAATGTGTATTACGCGATACCATTTGGGTACTGGAATTATTCTGTCGCTGCTAGTCAATACACATATCATCAAAAAATTGCAGGGAATAATCAGGATTTTATTTCCAGTGGCAAATCTAAAAATATAGAGTTGACAGTCAGCCAGTTATTTCAGCGTAGTCAGACACAAAAAAACAGATGGCAATTTCGTGTCGGCAAACGTTGGAATAATGCGTATATTGACGATACCGAAATTCAAGTGCAAAAACGGAACACAACTTTTTTTGAGCTTGGTTGGATACATACGCATTATTTTGGCGCGGCACAGTTGGATATGACATTTGCAAATCGTTGGGGAAGCGCATTGCTAGGCGCGAAAGACAATCCCCCAGGGCGCACGCCGGATTACCCAACTTATATGTATTCATTACAGAGTCTTGATGCCACTTTCGTGATGCCATTCCAGGTAGTTGGCAAGTCAGTGACTTACCTCTCCACTTTACGTGCTCAGCATACGCGTTCGCCACTCTACTTGACAGACCAGTTCACCATAGGAGGGCGCTATACCGTGCGTGGTTTTGATGGTGAATTAACGCTAGCAGGAGAAAGTGGTTTCTATCTGCGTAATGAACTGAATTTCCCCATCTTTGATGCGGCACAGTCAGTGTATGCCGGCATCGATATCGGTAAGGTGTATGGCTATAATGTGCAGTATTTGGTAGGAGATAAATTGGTTGGTACTACGCTTGGACTAAGAGGTGCTTACAAGGGATTGCGGTACGATATGTTTTCTAGTTGGGCATTGCATAAGCCCGAACAATTTGCAACGGCAGCACCTGCGGTAGGTTTTAGTTTGACTTATCAATACTAGCGCATTCAAGATATTTTATGCATTTTTGATGGAACGCATTGATGGAAAATGTGGTGTCAGGTGGTGTAAGAATATACCAAAGAGATTGTCGTTGACGTATGCTGGAAAGGCGTGTGAGTCAGTTTGCACAAATCTACATAAGCAATCATGCAGAAGAATTCTGCAGAAAAATGCAGTACCACATTCCATTATTTTATGAAAAATTTCTCGTGAAGATTGAATTATTTTATTTTTGATTGAATTTCTTTGCATGATGTCCATTTGGATGGAACGTATTGCCAAAATACACTCTAATCATTGCCTTTTGCCAATAAATGAGAGATGGAATGACGATCAGAGAAGTGTCACATAGAGATTACTACGTCCAAAGAGATCTCGCACGAAGATTACTTACACGAAGACGCCTTGGTTCCATGGCCATTGTCAAAAAAACGAGGCTAGAGATAATACAGATGTATTACTACAGTTTCCTGTTTTCTTTTTCTCATACATATCCTTCAAAAGAAAAGCCTTCCTTTTCTAAGCTGACGCGATCTGCGTTATCTACAGCATAGAGGTTTTTTTAGCACCC
Source organism: Betaproteobacteria bacterium (assembly GCA_015654605.1). The sequence goes on along the minus strand of JAATGO010000409.1, from coordinate 145 downwards.
ATACCTATTCATGAATAGGCAACAATACGTTCTAGTGAGTAGGGAGTATCACGTGTGTTGACAGCGTGGTGAGTTGACCTATCCCTAGTGGAGGATTCATCCAACCAGCTTTCCAGGTTGATCCATATTATTTTTTACGTTGCTT
>JAATGO010000311.1 GCA_015654605.1 Betaproteobacteria bacterium | reverse complement strand
TTCTGAAGATCATGGCGGGCTGATGGAGTTGCCGGATGATGCTCCTGTGGGTCAGAATTTTCGTGATTATTATCAGCTCAACGATCGTAAATTCACGATCAAGTTAACGCCTAATAAAGCAGATTGTTTATCTGTGCTGGGCGTGGCACGGGAAGTTTCTGCGTTGACCGATAATGCGCTCAAGATGCCGTTATTTAATACGCTTCCTTCTAATATTACAGAAATCCTGCCAGTTAAGATTTCTGCACCGGATTTGTGCGGGCGTTTCACCGGACGTATTCTTCGTGGGCTCAATGCGAGAGCAGAAACACCTTTGTGGATGAAACATCGGTTAGAACGTAGTGGGCAACGTTCTATTTCTGCATTGGTTGATATTTCCAATTATTTGATGCTGGAACTGGGACGGCCTACACATGTTTTTGATCTGCAGAAGATACATGGTGGCCTTGATGTACGCTGGGGGAAAAAGGGAGAACAGCTTAAACTTCTCAACGGCAATACTATTGAACTCAGTGAATGGGTCGGCGTGATCGCAGATGACCAAGAGGTAGAGTCATTGGCAGGGATCATGGGTGGTGATGCAACGGCAGTCTCACTGGAGACAACAGATATTTATTTGGAAGCTGCATTTTGGCTCCCTAATGCGATACAGGGGAGAGCACGGCACTATAATTTTTCCAGTGATGCGTCCCATCGGTTTGAACGTGGTGTGGACTTTGCATCGGTACTTGAACATATCGAGCGTATGACAGCTCTCATTGTCGAAATTTGTGGTACAGCTAATACACGCATTGGTCCTGTGGATGATCACATTGTCAATTTACCTAAAAGGAATGTTGTCAAAGTACGTACTGCACGTGCCATGAAGGTAATTGGCATTACGTTATCGGATCAACAAATAGCTGATATTTTTACGCGGCTTGGCTTGTCATTTACACAGGAGGAGGGATGTTTTTCGGTGACACCTCCATCCTATCGATTTGATATTGAAATCGAAGAAGACTTGATTGAAGAAATTGCCAGAGTTTATGGATTTGAAAATATTCCAGCGTTGCCGCCGATAGCGGCTAACGCCATGCGCATAGCGCCAGAAAATATACGTTCGCTATTTTCCATTCGCCATAGCCTGGCGAGCTTTGATTACCAAGAGGTGATTAATTTTAGTTTCGTTGATAGTGCATGGGAAGCTGATTTTGCGGGCAATACTACACCGATCAAGTTGCTCAATCCTATCGCCAGCCAGATGAGTGTGATGCGCTCAACGCTAATCCCCAGTCTGGTCGCCAATGCGCGTTATAATGTTAATCGTAAAATCAACCGTGTGCGGGTGTTTGAGATTGGTGCAGTGTATCGGCGCGATGCCTCCATTTCTGATGGAGCGTTATCTGTAGCTGGGTATGATCAGCCCAAGCATATTGCTGTGCTTGCGTATGGCTCAGTAGTGGAAGAGCAGTGGGGACAAGAAACACGCAATGTTGATTTTTTTGATGTCAAAGCGGAACTGGAAGCCCTGTTTGCACCACGAGTATTACGGTTTGAGAGGATGGAACATCCTGCATTGCATCCAGGCCGTTCTGCTGGTGTTTTTTTAGATGGAAAGCAAATTGGTGTTATCGGAGAGCTACACCCACGTTGGCAACAAAAATATGATTTGCCATTAGTGCCGGTAGTATTTGAAGTGGATGCAATAGCGTTACAGCAACAACACGTGCCAACCTATGTGGAACTTTCTCGCTTTCCAGCCGTAACTCGAGACCTGGCACTCATTGTCAAGCAAGCAGTGACGACTCAACAGTTATTGGATATTTTTGCTCATGAGACGCAGGCTAATGCAGCATGCGCTATTATCCAAAGCATTGTTTTGTTTGATGAATATCAGGGTAAAGGATTGGAAAATGGTGAAAAAAGTCTTGCTTTCCGATTCACCTTGCAAGATACTCAAAATACTTTGCAGGACAATGAAATTGATACAGCGATGAATGCAATAATCGCTGCGGCCACAAATCAACTCAATGCAAGATTGCGTACTTGAGATACCTGCAAATTGTTATGGAAGAACAAGCGAGCTTTCCGTCATGAACAATGTTAATTCAAATGAATTTCGATCTATGCTGGATGCCGACCTACAACGGGCAATGCTGCAAGCGCAGGAACGTTCGCAAGCAGAGAAAAATTTACCAACGCTAACAAAAGCTGAGTTGGCAGAACTTTTGTTTGAGCAAGTTGGTTTGAATAAACGAGAAGCAAAAGATATGGTAGAAACGTTCTTTGGTGAAATTAGAAATGCCCTGGAACGTGGTGAAGCGGTTAAGCTATCTGGCTTTGGTAATTTTCAATTAAGAGATAAACCACAGCGGCCTGGACGTAACCCTAAAACAGGGGAAGAAATTCCTATTACAGCACGTCGTGTTGTTACCTTTCATGCGAGCCAAAAGCTCAAGGAAATGGTGGAAAATTCTGATGATGTCACGGTGGGGCTGGTTAGTTAATTCATGAACGAACGCATTAATAAACCGACAGCAATTGTCTTACCTCCTATTCCTGCCAAACGTTATTTTACGATTGGCGAAGTGAGTGATTTATGTGGTGTAAAGCCACATGTGTTGCGTTATTGGGAACAAGAGTTTACTCAGCTTAAACCAGTCAAGCGTCGTGGGAATAGGCGTTACTATCAACATCATGAAGTGCTGTTGATTCGCCGTATTCGTGAATTGCTATACGAGCAGGGTTTTACCATCAGTGGTGCCAGAAATAAACTGGACGGGCATTTATTGGAGATGCAGCAGTTGGCAGATTTGCCAGGAGAGCAGCAGGCTGAGGTTTCTCTCAATGCAATGGAAATTGACACCTTACGAAATAATCTGACAGATATTCTGCATTTGTTGAAACCCTAGGCTATGGCGTAGCGATGAAGCTAGCTTCTGGTTTTATTCATGCTGTCTTTCATTCATTTTCCCTTTATTCATTTTTGTTTTTATTTTGATCTTGGTTCCATCTTGCTCCAGTGACTCGCAGACTATTTACTGGAACTGGAGGGCGGTGTTATCTTTGTTGAATGGTCACGTTGATTATCGAGTTGATCAAGGACGATCTGCAACGCAATAGCTGTGACCGGTTGGATCAGCTTGACGGCCTTTTCCCGTGGCGCAGTGTCAAAATCCGTACACCGTTTCGTGTCACTGCACTGTATGCTCGAACTGTGCTGATAATTTCCCATCTCTCGTAACGACTGTCTAGCCATCCTCTTTGGTTCCGATGTCATGATGGCCTTGGTTAATCATCGGTTCGATGGTGAACACTATGTCTTCTCACAATACCAGCCCGGTATGTGGCTTTTCCCAATGTAGTACTTTGGGTGGTTCGTGCATTGCGTTCATTTACGATGAAGCTATTGGCCATGTCATTGACCTGCATAGTGGACATGTCGATCGGGCTCAATTGGTCTAGGTAGCTAAATACATTTGCCAGCAACTCAGAGCCCCCGTACAACAATCTTGCACTTGCGTTGCGTATTTTTTCGTCCAATGCGCTTTTTTAAATTGGATCCTTTAATTGATATTTTGAGGTCTCGTCACGAGGCGATAGTATTCCTGTCGTCCGCTGGCTGTATTTCAGTATAGATATACTATTATTTCCACGGGGAAATTTGTGCTGTTGTTAGCGCAAATCATCAGAGCGGAAAAGATACTGGAGGTGGAAAATGCTATGGCGTCAGATGAGAGTGTCCGATTTGCCCGTAGTGATGAACATTGCAGAGCATGTACATGTAGATTATCCAGAAACTGAAGAGGTGTTTGCAGAGTGACTGACATTATTTCCTGAAGGATGCAAGGTCGCATCACTAAAAGATGGTGTGATTGCGGGGTATGCGATTTCCCATCCTGCGCTACTGGGAGCTCCGCCTCGGCTTAATTCGTTGCTCTCTCATTTGCCAGAACAAGCAGAGTGTTTGTACATCCACGATGTAGCGTTGTTGTCGCATACAAGAAAAATGGGACTGGGGTCTTCGTTGATGCAACATGTCAAGAAAGTGGCTATAGAGCACAAGTTATCCATGTTGGCATTAGTGGCTGTGGGGGATTCCGGGAGCTACTGGCAAAGACAAGGCTTCGTTCCTTGGGCGGATGAGGCGCACGCATCAGCATTACGAAACAAAATGGCAAGTTACGATAGCAAGGCGCAATATATGGTGCAGTCACTAGTGTGATGGGATTGATAAGAAGGGTATTGCCTAGGCTGGCCACAATATCAATACACCTATGCGCATCTTAGTGTGTATCTTCTTAGGTACGGCTCACCTGCCACAAGCGTGTTATTTGCTCAGCACTATCCTGAAGAAGTTCTTTCGCATTGGTGAGTGCATTTTCCAGTGAGGTTGGTCCAAAGACGATAGAAAAGCAACCCGAAAAGTTGCGTTGCAATTGTGGTAGCGACGTTTGCTCAATACTACCTGACAGCAGGCTACTCATGACTCCGACTTTGCGAGCACGTTGGGACGCAATGAAAGGTGCTTTACCATGTAATGTTTGTGCATCACTCCGTCCTTCGCCAGTAATGAGCCAGTCTGCATTTTCTAGTGCCTGATCAAGCTGAACATAATCGGCAACGGTTTCTGCACCGGAGCGAAATTGAGCCCCCAGCATCAGTAATGCATAGCCGAGTCCGCCAGCTGCCCCTGCACCGGGTTGCTGAGAGGCTGAACGCAGGGAGGCTGCTTCTAGCAATGCGGCGAAGTGCGCTAATGCACGATCTAATGATGGCACTTGATGCTTTTGCACGCCCTTTTGGGGCCCAAAAATAGCAGTGGCACCATGTTCTCCGCACAGAGGATTATCGACATCGGACATGGCAATAATATCGATCTCCTGGAGGCGACGGTCCAGACCGCTGATATCGATGCGTACAACCTGTTCCAATACTGAAGGCAATGGTGGTAATTCGGTACCAGTGTCATCGTATAGCTTAAGCCCGAGTGCTGCTAACATTCCTACACCACCATCATTTGTGCTGCTACCACCCAGGCCAATCAGAAAGCGACGCACTCCAGTATCAAGTAGTGTTAGTAATGCTTGCCCAATACCATAAGTGTTACGCTGTTCCACAGGGATAGATGTGCCATGGCTATCGGTCAAACCAACAATTTCTGCTGATTCGATGACGGCACTACCATCAAGCAGGAGACCAATGGCTGCTTTGTGTGTGGCACCTGCAGCGTTATTGACTTCAATGTGTTGGAGTTTCCCCCCAGCCTGCAACAAGGCTTGTAATGTTCCCTCGCCACCATCGGCGATGGGGCATAAGCGTATTTGTGCATTGGGAATGGCTGCTAATACGCCCGTACCAATAGCGTGAGCGACTTCTGCTGCTGAGAGTGATCCTTTAAAGGAGTCGGGAGCAATAACAATAATAGGGGCAGAGGGATGCATGGATAGATAAGTCTATAAAAAATGAAAGTCCGATGTGATGGTAACTTTTGGTTGAGGGAATAGTCTCAAATGATTGTTCTTCTAATACGTTCTGTCAGCGATTATAACGGTGCCAAGAGTGAGTTGCCAGGCGTGATAAAAACTGAAAAGAGGCACCTTGGCAATATACGGTCGGGTAATGTAGCGATTTTGTAGTGGTTTTAGCGATATTTGCAATCTGAGTAACAAATGGTAATGCTACTGGTGCCGATGTTGTTGGCAGAGCATTATTGTTAGAAAGGAGGGTACGATGCGACGTTGGCTATTGTTAATACCACTTTTGTTGTTGGGAGGTTGTGTTGCCTATGCGCCATACCCAGAGCAAAGCGGATATGCTCCTTATGGATATGCTCCCTATGGCTATGCTTCTGCGCCAGTGTATGTTGCTCCTGCACCGACGGTATACTTTGGCTATGGATATAGTCATGGTTGGGGCGGTTCTCACGGTGGTTGGGGCGGTCGACATGGCGGCTGGGGACGAGGCGGATATCATCGCTAACGACAATGACGCTACGGCCACTGTTTGCTATACTACGACGCTGTCTGACGTGAGCAGGTGGGAATATTGGGGAGTATTCGGTAGTGGCTTTTCAATCGACCATCGTTCTAAAGCATTAATTTTATTACTTAATTTTTAATTTGGCACTGCTAACACTGGCAGATGAGTAAAAAACTGGTAAAGTGATAGAAATTCAGGAAGCCCGTATGACGGGCTTCCGTCATTTTTAACTGATCAGATATTGAGAAGATTGACCTCCACATAAGGCTATACGCTTGCTGCTGCATGGTATGACGATTTCCCAGCCATTATTTTCTCAACTATTCCAGAAAAAGCGTGCGCAGTACCGAACCGCTATTGGGTTCGTTTTGTCAATTTTGATCCATGCGGTATTGTTATTTTGCCTTTGGCAAAACCATGAAAAGTTGACTGTCCAATCGAGCATAAAACATGCTCCATTAGAGGTGACGCTAGTGCAGAATACTGCGCCAAAGGTTCCTGCTCGTGTGATTGAAAAGCCTCCTGTTCCTGTGCCTGCTAAGAACGTGGTCAAGAAAGTGCCGCAGCCACGCCCAGTAGCGCCGCGCCGACCAGCGCGCCCCGTTACATCGAAATTGCCATCAACAGTGGCGACATTGCCTACACCATCATCTTCTCAGCAAGCACCCCAGATGGATATGATGGCCTCGATTAATGCCAGACGTGCGCAGCGTCAAGAGCAAGAACAGGCTGCGGCACAAGAAAATGCAGCCGCACGTGCTGCGGAAGCGGAGCCTTCTGCAAATGATATTGCGCGTGCCAATATTGCATTTCAGGAACGTAAGGCCGCTGGTGGTACTAACGGGATATTTGAAATTGTCAGCAAAGGGCCTCGAGTGGCGCAATATGTATTCCGAGGTTGGACAACGGATGCACGTCATAGTCAGCGTCAGACGATTACCGTTGATGCTGGTCTGGGGGGGAATGTTGAGCTTGCCATTGTCAACAGCATGATTGCCTTAATTCGAAAATATTACCAAGGCGACTTTAATTG
>JAATGO010000436.1 GCA_015654605.1 Betaproteobacteria bacterium | reverse complement strand
ATAAATTGATACAAATGATAGACCTGCTTAAGCTTACGCCGGCTATCCTGATTCAACTTTCCATCACGTGTGAGGATGTGTAATTCTTTTAATAATTCTAGCGATTGCCCTGGGCGAATATCGTTAGCGGCTTCGGCAACGTGAGCGGTATTGCTGGCGCGGGAAGAAGGTGCAGGCTGGGAGGGATTTTTTTTACTCATATTGGGGCGTGTGCAGCAATTTTGCTTAATTTTTGGGGAGGAAATCTGAAATTTGTCTGAGGCTTATGTATGGCGATGATGATTACGCTGATTTTATCGCGTCAACCCCATCTTCTACCAGAACTCTTATGAAAGCGTGATGCATAGATCGTTTTGTGATGCCCATGCATATGTCTATATGTCTGTTACATGGTCTTTTCGATACAGCGTCACAGGCCGGTATCGGTATGTTCGTACAGTGACTGGCTTGTTCGGCCAATCACCCTGGGTGTAGGGTCATGTTGACCAGTGGCAGCATTAGTTTGGTTTGGATAGGTTCAGATGGCGAGGTAGTGCCTCTCAAGCCTGCAGATTAGTCTGAATATGTGGGGCTGTAGTCGATATTTATGAAATGAGTTCTAGTTTTTACACTCATTTTTATGTAGCATGCCGGAATTTGCTGGGTAGTTGCTGGTGCAATGCTAAAATACGAGGTTAATTTAAATAATCTTTTTGGAGTACAAAGTGTTTATTACTGATGCAGTTGCACAAACGACAGCAGCCGGACCTGCTGGTATGCTGGGAAATCTGGGTAGTTTTCTGCCAATCATTTTGATGTTTGTTGTCTTGTATTTCCTGATGATTCGCCCTCAGATGAAGCGTCAAAAAGAGCAAAAAGCTATGATGGACGCGCTTGCCAAAGGCGATGAGGTGGTCGCTGTTGGCGGCTTGCTGGGTAGGGTCACCAAAGTGGCTGACGCTTATGTCACCGTTGAAGTCTCGGAAGGTACAGAAGTTATTGTACAAAAGGCATCTATCACCACTTTATTGCCAAAAGGCACGATCAAAGGCCTGTAACTGGTGGGCATTGGCTTGATTGACAGGAGTGTATCTATGGGTATGGTGCGCCCTTATTGTTGTTACTAGTATGCCTATTTACGTTGAATCACTATGAATCGTTATCCTCTTTGGAAGTACGTAATAATTGTCCTGGCATTGTTATTCGGTGTTTTATATACGCTGCCGAATTTCTTTGGGGAATCGCCTGCTGTGCAAATTAGCAGTGCCAAAATGACAGTCAAAGTCGACAATGCACTCCTTGAGCAGGCACAGCAAATATTGCATCAAGGAAATATTGAGCCGAAAAAGCTTATTTTTGATAATAGCGGTTTGCAGGCTTCTGTGCGAGTCCAGTTTGATAACACGGATACCCAATTCAAGGCCAAGGCATTGTTGGAAAAAGGCCTAAATCCAGATCCTACTGATCCAACGTATGTCGTTGCCTTCAATTTGCAGCCAAATACTCCGAGCTGGTTGCAAAGCTTGCATGCTTTTCCGATGTATCTTGGCCTGGATCTACGGGGAGGGGTGCACTTTTTGATGCAAGTGGATGTCAAGGCAATCGTAAATAAGCGCATGCAGGGTTTGCTGGCATCTACGCGTAGTTTGTTGCGTGAAAAAAATATCCGCTATAGTGGTATCGCCCGTAATGGCGATGCGATTGAAATTCAATTTCAGGATGATGCTACGCGCAGCAAAGCGAGAGATGTGCTGGCCGGACAATTGACTGAAATGGCTTTGGAAGACAGTGGCAGTGGGGATAGTCTAAAATTGGTCGGGACATTACGTCCGGAAGCGCTAAAGCAGGCGCAGGAAGATGGCGTCAAACAAAACATCACCACATTGTCTAAGCGTATCAATGAGCTGGGGGTATCTGAGCCAATTATCCAGCGCCAGGGAGCTGATCGTATCGTAGTGCAGTTACCAGGAGTGCAAGATGTTTCGCGTGCCAAGGATATTATCGGGCGTACTGCAACACTGGAAGTACGGATGGTCGATGATTCTGTTACACGGGGTACAGAGGCAACGGCGATTGTGCCTTTTGGTTCTGAGCTGTTTAATGGCGCTAGAAGTGGTCCGGTAATCCTATATAAGGATCCCGTGATTACTGGTGACTATATCTCTAATGCTTCAACTGCGTTTGATCAAAACCAGCAACCAGCAGTCAGTATTGATTTGAATGGTGACGGTGGTCGAAAAATGCGCGATGCGACGCGGGGCAGAATCGGCAAATCGATGGCGATCGTCCTTTTTGAAAAAGGCAAGGGTGAGGTTCTCACTGTTGCCAGAATTCAGGACGAGCTGGGTTCTCGCTTCCAGATTACGGGAATGGGGTCAGCAGAAGCAGCGGGCGATTTGGCACTATTGCTACGAGCAGGCTCACTTGCTGCACCGATGGAGATTGTGGAAGAGCGTACGATTGGGCCGCAGTTGGGGACTGATAACATTCGTAAAGGATTTGATTCCACTCTATACGGTTTTGCCGCGATGGCGGTGTTCATGATCGTGTATTACCAGTTGTTTGGTTTGTTTAGCGCACTGGCATTGTCAGTCAATGTGCTATTGCTGATTGCTGTGTTGTCGACGTTGCAGGCCACGTTGACCTTGCCTGGTATTGCGGCAATTGCCTTGGCGCTAGGTCTGGCAATTGACTCCAATGTATTGATCAACGAGCGTATCCGCGAAGAGTTACGTGCTGGAAATTCACCGCAAGCGGCTATCGCTGCTGGCTTTGATCGAGCCTGGGCAACGATTCTAGATTCTAATGTGACGACGCTCATCGCTGGTTTAGCATTGTTGATTTTTGGCTCTGGAGCGATTCGAGGTTTTGCTGTAGTGCATTGCCTTGGTATTTTGACGTCTATGTTTTCGGCAGTATTTTTCTCCCGCGGGATAGTGAATTTATGGTACGGACGCAAGAAGAGATTAAGCAGTCTTGCCATTGGGCAGATATGGAAAGCTGATAGTAAATAATAAGCACGGGCAGAAGTGTCAGTGATCAAGATGTGTGTGCGCATGGATGAGCACACGGAACAGAAAGGTTTGTGATGGAATTTTTCCGTATCAGAAAAGATATACCCTTTATGCGTCATGCGTTGGTATTCAACGTCATTTCTACGCTTACATTTGTGTTGGCAGTGTTTTTCCTGTTACACAGAGGGCTGCATCTGTCCATCGAGTTCACTGGT
>JAATGO010000385.1 GCA_015654605.1 Betaproteobacteria bacterium | reverse complement strand
ATCTGCATCAATACGCAAAATACGCGCTTGTGGGAACAGATGCTGCAACCCCTCTTCCAGCCGTTGCGTACCTCTGCCCAATGGCTGTAAATCAACATTCCCACAAGTTGGGCACGCCTTAGGAATAGGCAATTCAAGACTGCAATGATGACAACGCAGACGCCGCTCAGGCTTATGCAACACCATAAAAGCGGTACAACGCGGACACTCGCTGACCCAACCACACGCCTCGCACGATAATACGGGAGCATAGCCTCGCCGATTAAGAAACAGTAACGACTGCTCACCACGCTCCAACCTTTGTTTTAACGCTGCCAGCAAAGTCGAGGTCATCCCGTCAGTCGGCTTATCGCGCTCCATATCAACAATTCTGACCGCTGGCAGTAACGCATCAGGCATAGCGCGTTGACGCAATTCTAACTTGCTGTAACGCCCCATTTGAGCATGTTGCCAGGTTTCCAAGGAGGGGGTCGCCGAACCAAGCAATACTGGAATCCCTAACTGATGTGCTCGCCAAACAGCCAGATCACGCGCGGAATAACGCAAACCCTCCTGCTGTTTATAAGAAGCATCATGTTCTTCATCAACAACAATAAATTTCAGATGGGGCAGCGATGCCAACACCGCCAATCGAGTCCCTAAAATGATCCGTGCTTGCCCCAGGTGAGCCGCCAACCAGCTCAGCGTGCGTTCTCCTTCTGCCAAGCCGCTATGCAATGTCACCACCTTTACCCCTGGGAAACGAGCACGAAAATTGGTTTCCAACTGCGGTGTTAAATTGATTTCCGGCACCATGATCAGTATCTGTGCGACTTCACCCAGACTGTCGTGCCGCGCCAGGATTGCCGCCGCCGCTTGTAAATACACTTCTGTCTTACCGCTACCAGTCACCCCGTACAATAATACAGCTTCATAACCTCTGACTGCAGCAAGAGCTTCTACTGCCTGTTGTTGCTCGGTGTTTAATACAGGGGTATCTACTGAAGCAATATCATGAGCGGCATCCTCTTTCGCCAGCTTTTTCAGCGCCCGATCAATCGCTATTGTTTTCAGTGCCCGCAGATTTTTCGGCAGGCTTGGTAACATCACCTCTCCGAGCGGCCGCTGATAATAATCCGCAGCAAATGCACACAATGCCATCCACTCTGGTGATAATGGTGGCAACTGATGCCGAATGGCGAGAACCTGCCTGAGCTTGCCCTCAGCAATCTCTGTCTGATTCACAACATCCACGATAACACCAGCAACTTCACGGCGCCCAAATGGCACAATGACTAATTGCCCAGATACGCAATCAATACTATTACTGTCGCCAGCATCATATTCCGACTTGTAATCAAAAGTGATGTCAAGAGGAGTATCGAGCACGACACGAAGAATACGTTGTTCCACGAACTTAATGTAAATCCTGAAAAGATGGTCTAACTATCAGTTTCATAAATATTTTTTTAACTATCCACAAATATTGTGGATAACTTTGTGGACAACCGCCCCTTGACACTATACTGACCAATGTAGAAGCGGGTTTCAACACATTGCACAAATCCCAAGCAAAAAAATATCTTTTTAAAATCAATCACTTAAAAAACATCATAAGTTCATCGGAAATATTATTAAGATTTTTATTATTGCCTTGCACAAAAAATCTTATGTGCATAAGTACTCTTTATTGCACTGAAACTAATCAACAAAACAGCGCACTATGCACCAATATTTTCTAATGCAGTGTAATAGCATAACCGACATCACACATACACGTGGCTTTATAGCAGCAAACAGTTCCTCAAGTAATCTCTGAAGAAATGATGTAACTCACGGTTTCATAAGTTATTTTTTTAATCCCTATAAAAACTGTGGATAACTTTGTTGACAAGTTTGCTCTGACCAAACAGATCATCTATAGAACACATTTATTCAAGCGATCAACATTTTTAAAAAATCAAGATAATCCCTTTAAAATCAAATGATTAAAGAGAGTTAGCTCATTTGATTTATCTCTGTTGACTGAAAATAACAATTGCTTCGCAATGCTCCCATATTGTGCATAAGTAATAAGAAGACCATAGTCACGACTTGGAATATTGGTCCTTGCCCACTTATGAAGCAAAGGATCAAACCCAAAACAAAACGCCAATCAAACCGCCCATCAAGCACGCATTTCCTGACTAATCGTATGTACAGTATCGACCAGTACAGCAACAGCCTCTGGAGGAGTAAATTGCGAAATACCGTGTCCCAGATTGAATACATGGCCAACACCCGCCTCTGGCCTACCAAAAGAAGATAGCAGTTGATGTACTTCTGCTTTGATTTGATCGTTCCCAGCAAACAAGACACTGGGATCAAGATTTCCTTGCAACGCCACCGTTTGCCCAACTCTCTGCCTTGCCTGACCTAAATTAACAGTCCAATCAAGACCAACGGCATCCGTACCAATAGCCGCAATTTGCTCCAACCACAAGCCACCACCCTTAGTAAACACAATACTCGGAATGCGCACCCCAGCTTTCTCTCGTATCAATCCGCGCATCACCTGTGCCATATATTGCAGGGAAAATTGCTGGTATGCCCCATCTGCCAATGCTCCCCCCCAGGTATCGAACATCATGACAGCCTGTGCACCTGCCTCAATCTGCGCATTCAGGTATGCTGTCACGGCAAGAGCATTCGTCTGTAATATTTTATGCATCAAATCAGGGCGATCATACAGCATCGTTTTAATCACTCTGAAATCGTCTGATCCGCCACCCTCGACCATATAGCAGGCCAAGGTCCATGGACTCCCTGAAAATCCGATAAGAGGGACTCTACCTCCCAACTCTGTTCGAATCTGCGTCACCGCATCAAATACGTATTGCAAAGCATCATGTTCTGGCACACGTAACGCATGCACTGCCGCTTCGTCACGCAATGGGCGTTCAAATTTAGGCCCTTCACCCTCGGCAAAATACAATCCCAAACCCATGGCATCAGGCACTGTCAAAATATCGGAAAACAAGATCGCCGCATCCAGGCGGTAACGCGCCAAAGGTTGCAAAGTCACTTCTGTTGCATAGTCAGGATTTTTCGCCAGTCCCAGGAACGAGCCAGCTTTTGCGCGCGTCGCACGATACTCCGGTAAATAACGGCCTGCCTGCCGCATTAACCATAATGGCGTATAGTCTGTCGGCTGGCGCAGCAAAGCTCGCAAAAAAGTATCGTTCTGTAGGGGGGGGAATAAAGGCATGCAATCACATCCAGCGATGGGTAAAGCATTAT
>JAATGO010000350.1 GCA_015654605.1 Betaproteobacteria bacterium | reverse complement strand
ACCTCCATTGCGTTGCATGAATAGTAGGCGTACACCTTCCATTTCGCTGGCAACTTGATCGACATAACGCCGCAGGATCGGGGATAGATAAGCATCGACTACAGTGGTGTCGCCACGTGAGACGAGCTTCATTAATGGACTAACTTTGTGCGAGATTGATATTTGAGTAAAGCCGATTTCCGCAGCAATACGGCCAATGATTTCTTCATGCTGCGTGTAGCGATAACCATGCATCAGTACGATGGCAATAGTGCGGTAACCTTCAGCGAACAAACTGCATAGATCACGTTTGACGCTAATTTCATCTAGTGCAGTGATGATATCACCATGTGCACTGATGCGTTCATCGACTTCAACGACCTTGCTGTATAACAATTCAGGCAAAATGATATTGCGGTCGAATAAGCGTGGTCGATTTTGATAAGCGATGCGTAATGCATCGCGAAAACCACGCGTGATCACCAGAGCCGTTAGGTCGCCTTTGCGTTCAAGTAAGGCGTTGGTGGCGACAGTAGTGCCCATTTTGACTGCTTCGACCAGCTCCGGCGTGATGGTTTGTTCTTCAGTGAGTTCTAGTATTCGCTTAATTCCGGCCACCGCGGCGTCTTTATATTGTTCTGGATTTTCAGACAATAATTTGTGTGTGAGTAATTGTCCATCAGGCGCGCGCGCAACGATGTCAGTGAAGGTGCCGCCGCGGTCGATCCAGAACTGCCAGCGTTTGTGCTGATCACTATGGGTTCCTTGATCTGATGTTTGATGCTTGCTCATTTGCCGTCTTTCGGATGGGGATGCAAAGGTGCTTGTTTCTATAGGAGACTATCTTGCTGCCGATACTTCTTGGTAGAGATAACTGTATTGACTGATCTCACAAATAAAGAAGATTTATCGATATATTATCTATATATAATAATATATTCAACATAAAAAATAGAAATGAATTGTTATCTTTGTGTAAGGGAAATTGTATTTATGGTTTTGTATCAGGGAAAAGAAAATGCGTGGTAGAGGATTATTTATTTGTAATGAGATGTTTTGGAGCATCCGGCAACATTTTTTTGCACATAAATTGTGCGTGTCGAGGACTTTGGTATGTCTTGCTGCTATCGAATGATAGTGGCCTTAACTCAGTATTTTCGAGCACTGTGGGGCGTAGAAGATAAAAAATAAACATAGCATCATACCTGGCATACGATTTGCTTTTAAGACGATTATGATTTAACGATGAATTATATTTGTAAATTTTGATTATTTGTTGACATAGTATTTAAATACAATATACGATTCATTAAAAATCAAATAAATATGAGACACGTGAGGCACAAATCAAAAAAACTTAATAAATGTAGGTCGAGCAGGTCACGAGGTATGCGTATTGTACTGGTTTGACAAGATAGGTTTACAAAAGCATGACATCTGTTTCCGGCAATTTGCGTAGTTGTCCGAAGCTGTATTTTGTTATCGCGTTTATTTCAGCATCATCATTATCGGGAGTTCTTGCTATGTATAAAAAAGTTATTAAGAAGGTGCTTCAAATTGGTCTGATGCTGTGGGTGAGTGGGGCTGCTTATGCGCAGCAGCAGGAAGTCAAGATTGGGGCAATTTATCCGTTGACTGGTGCTTCTGCATCAACTGGTGCAGAAATGAAAAATGCACTTGAGTTGGCGGCAGATATCATCAATAACGGTGCTAAAGATATTAAAGACTTACCGTTTTCTGCTGGCGGTGGGTTACCGAATTTAAAGGGCGCTAAGATTAAACTGATTTTTGCAGACTCGCAAGGTAATCCGCAGGTGGCAGCGACAGAAGCAGAACGGCTGATTACGCAGGAAAAAGTGGTGGCTTTGCTCGGATCCTATGCAAGTAATGTGACAGCTACTGCCAGTCAGGTTGCCGAACGTTACAAGATTCCATTTTTAAATCCAGAATCTTCGTCAGCGACGTTGACGCAGCGTGGTTTCAAATGGTTCTTCCGCACTACTGCGCATGATGATTTGTTTGTTTCCAATTTTTATCAGTTCCTTAAAGAGCTGGACGCCAAGAAACATATTAAGGTCAAGCAAATCGCTGCGTTTAACGAGAACACGCTGTGGGGCAATGAGACCAGCAAGTTAGAAACGAGGCTGACAAAGGAAAGCGGCCTGGATCTGGTGAAAAGCATTTCATATCCTGCTAACAGTACGCAGTTAACTTCAGAAGTGCAATTGTTGAAGGCGGCCAACCCCCAGGTGGTATTGCAATCATCCTATTTGGGCGACGCCATTCTGTCTATGAAAACCTATAAAGAATTGGGGTTCATACCGGACATGATCCTAGCTAACGACGCAGGCTTCATCGATTCTCAGTTTATCAAGAGTATGGGTAAAGATGCTGACTACGTGATTACACGGGACGTATGGTCATTGGATCTGGCGACTAAGAATCCACTGATCAAAAGCGTCAATGATCTGTACAACAGTAAATACCACGTTAATTTCACCGGTAACTCATCACGCTCGTTCACTGGTCTGATGACGCTAGCTGATGCTATTAACCGTGCCGGTTCAACTGATCCTGAAGCGATTCGCAAGGCACTTACTGAAACCAATATTCCTGGCAGCAAGTTGATTATGCCTTGGAAAGGTATCAAGTTTGATGACAAGGGACAGAACATACTGGGCTCTGGCATTCTTCTGCAGATTATCGACGGCAAATACTATACCGTCTGGCCGTTTGACGTGGCTACCCGCGACATTGTTTGGCCAATGCCGAAGTGGGATCAACGCAAGTAAATGGTAGTGTAAAAGGCCGCCGTCAGTCTTGAACTTATGGCGGCCAGCAACAGGATCTCGTAGTCGTTGTCAGAGGAAAAATATTATGTACTGGGAAATTTTTTTGCAAACCCTGGCATCGGGGATATTGATTGGACTGATTTATGCGTTAGTAGCAATCGGTTTGACTTTGATCTTCGGCGTGATGGATATCATCAATTTCGGGCACGGTGAATTTGTGATGTTCGGCATGTATTCCAGCTTCTGGCTATTTTCTCTGTATGCACTAGATCCTATATTTACATTACCACTAACAGCAATTTTTTTGTTCGCTCTGGGTACGGTACTTTACAAATTGGTCATTAGCAAGATCACCAATGCCCCCATGGTTTCGCAAATATTTACGACGTTTGGGTTGATGATACTGTTCCGGGGAATCGCCCAGTTTCTATGGACACCTGACTTTCGTACCGTAGGTGACTCGCTCGTCAGCGGTCACATTACGTTGGCAGGTGTTCAGGTTGGTAAGCCGCAGGTGGCAGCTGGTATTGGTGCCATCATCGTCACGGCTTTCATTTACCTATTCCTTACGAAGACCAAGGTGGGCGCCGCTCTGGAGGCGACAGCTGCCGACAAAGAGGCGGCTCAACTGATGGGTATTAATTCACAAAAGATGTTTGCGCTGGCTTGGGGTCTGGGAGCCGCCTGTGCTGGTGTTGCAGGGGGCTTGTTGTCTACATTTTTCCCGATTTTTCCGGATGTCGGTGCCAACTTTATCTTGATCGCATTCGTCGTTGTGAACCTGGGTGGTTTTGGTAGTGTGATGGGCGCGCTGATTGCTGGAATCCTGGTTGGTGTTATCGAAGTCATGGGTGGTTTCTTGTTAGGGCCACAATACAAAATGATGATTGTATTGGTGTTATTCCTTGCTGTTCTGATGTTCCGTCCACAAGGATTGTTGGGTAAGGCCTGATGAGTTGCTCCGATATTAAATAGGTTCACTACATGCAAAAAAAGACATCCATCATTAACGCGTTATTCACTGAAACAAAGGCGGGCGAAAGCACTCAGGTTCCGACCTCAGAAACAGTGATGACTAAAGGTCGCTGGGCGTTGCTCGTCATTTTGGTACTGGCGTTCCTACTGCCATTGATTGTGACGAACCCGTCGACACAGAATCTGATGATCCTGATTCTGATGGCTGCACAGTTAGGAGTAGCCTGGAATATCATCGGTGGCTATGCAGGCCAAATATCGCTGGGTCATGCAGCATTCTATGGCATCGGGGCATATACCTCTTCCATGTTATTCGCACAGTTCGGGCTTAATCCGTGGTTGGGGATTCTGGCCGGAGGACTCATCGCGGCAATAGTCAGTCAGGTTGTCGGCTGGTCCTGCTTCCGGCTCAAAGGGCATTATTTTGCGATGGCGACGATTGCCGTTGCCGAAATTATTCAAGTCCTCTATAACAACTGGGATGCGGCAGGCGCGGCAGTTGGTCTCACCATTCCCATGCAGCAGGAGGGCTGGAACGTTTTGGTATTCGCCAGCAAAAAGCCGTATTACTACCTGGCACTCGGGCTGCTATTGTTGACGCTGCTGGCAAATTTTGTGATTGAAAAAAGTTTTCTGGGATATTACTTCCGTGCCATCAAGGATGAGCCGGATGCTGCGCGTAGTCTGGGTGTTAGTCTTACCCGCTACAAGCAGATT
>JAATGO010000330.1 GCA_015654605.1 Betaproteobacteria bacterium | reverse complement strand
TTTTCTCCCAAAATCGACACAGGGCCGTATGGATATTTCACATTATATTGATCCACCCAGTCGGCATAATCCGCGCGTGCGCCCGGGAAACCAATCATTTTCCAGCCGCCCATTTTTTGGTTGCCACCGTACATTGGGTCGGCAAAGTAGCCTTCCTTGGTATTGCCAAGGAGATAGGAGAAAAAGGTTTTGGCGGGGATAGAGTCGAATTTGGCCTCGTTGCTTTCCATGGCCTTGAGGGTACTGCGTTGCATATCCTTATCCAGTGCCGCGAAGACTTTGCCATGATTTTTTTGACACCAGGCGTTACAGGCAGCGATGCCCTGACGATAGATGTCGCGCGGATTCAGATTTAACTGATAGCCGAGCTCCGGCACCACCTCAGGATGAAATGGCCCTTGCATATACCAGAGCTGGCCTGCGCCATAGGGCGTGTTCATTTGACGGTCAATGAATTCCGGTACCCCGGTTTCGATTGCGCCAGCGCCATACTGGTCGGAGGGGATGAGATGATCAACTGCTGCATTGACGAACGCCCATTCATCTGCGGTGAAGTAGGTTGGCTGATAAGAGCGAGCTTTACTGGGGTTTTCTGAATCAGCAGAGGCATCCTTGCTGATGGTTATTGCAGTTGTTCCACCTAGCGCTGTAGCTGGGACGATGGCCAAGACTCGGCGCAAGAAATGCCGCCTTGGTTCTTTATCTTGAGACATGATTTTCCTTTGCACTGTTTTTTCTTACATTAAACCGGTTGTTTTTACTCCTGCGTAATTTGTCTGGATGTTGTATGGACAGAAGGATAACTCTTATTTTTTTTATTTCAAATGAATTTTTCTTTTGAGAGATGATTTTGTTGGATTGGTTTGCTTCCATTTTAGTCCGATGAATGATGTTTGGAATGTTTTGCTAAACAACGATGGTCAATCTGACCAATATGTTGTTGGCTACTTGCACTAAGAATTCCAGTTCTTTTGCAACAGTCAGCAAGATATTCGTTGCACTGTTGACGTGCGGTTTTTAGGGGGAAATCAACTGACTGCAACAGGAAAAAATCTTCTTGTCCTATGCGTCATTTATTTGGCTGGATTATAATAACCATACGGATATTATGGATAATAATGAGAATTATTCCTGTTTTGCGATTGATTCTCATCATTAAATATTTATGTCGCTAAATAACATCGCATGGATTGCACTCTGTCATACAGAGCGATGGTGATGTAGTGACAGTACCAGTGGTCATGTTTTCCTTTTCTGTGATGGAGGATAGATAAGGTGTTGGAGCATGACTGATTGAGTTGTTATGAACATTAGAAAGAAGGGCTCCATGGTCACACTTTCGAGACGCCAGTTTCTAAAGATAACTGGTAGTACATTGGCTGGTTCCAGCTTAGTTGCACTGGGTTTTTCACCTGAAGTTGCGCTAGCGGAAGTACGGCAATACAAGCTGGAACACTCGGTTCTTACGCGTAATAATTGTCCTTATTGTTCCGTTGGCTGTGGTGTGCTGATGTACAGTTTGGGTGATGGTGCGAAAAATGCGGAACGAGATATCTTCCACATTGAGGGCGATCCTGATCATCCTGTTAGTCGCGGTTCATTGTGCCCAAAGGGCGCAGGCCTAATTGATTTTATTCATAGCAAAGATCGGCTACGTTATCCAGAAGTGCGTGAATCAGGTACCAATGAATGGAAGCGCATTTCCTGGGGAGAGGCAACAGACCGTATTGCCAAATTGATGAAGGCCGATCGTGACGCAAATTTTGTACGCACGAATACTGATGGCGTGGCGGTTAATCGTTGGACCTCAACTGGATTGCTGGCAGCGTCGGCATCCAGTAATGAAACTGGTATTTTGACGCAGAAGGTAGTACGTGCCCTTGGCCTGGCCACGATTGATGCGCAGGCGCGTGTTTGTCACGGGCCGTCAGTCAATGCGCTTGCCTCTTCATTTGGGCGTGGCGCAATGACCAACTCCTGGGTCGATATCAAGAATGCAGATTTTATTCTGGTAATGGGCGGAAATCCTGCTGAAGCTCATCCTGTGGGGTTTAAGTGGGCGATTGAGGCAAAGAAACGCGGCGCGCGCATGGTTGTCATTGATCCTCGATTTAATCGCACGGCTTCAGTTGCAGATAAATATGTCCCCATCCGCGTGGGCACAGACATCGCTTTTCTGGGGGGAGTGATTCATTGGCTCATCAGCAACGACAAGATCCAGCATGAGTATGTGAAGGCATATACCAATGCCACGTTTATTGTATCGCAAGGGTTTGATTTTCATGATGGCTTGTTTTCAGGCTATGACGAGAAGATCCATAAATATGACAACACCAGTTGGGAATATGAACGCGGTGCAGAGGGGTTTGCCAAGACTGATCCGACATTGCAGAACCCGCGCTGTGTATTTCAACAATTGAAGTTGCACTATGCGCGTTATACGCCTGAGATGGTTTCCGATATTACGGGCATGTCGCAGAAAGATTTTCTCGCTGTGTGCGAGATGCTAGGTGAGATGTCTGCTCCAGACAAGGTGGGAACGGTTCTTTACGCACTTGGTTGGACGCAACATACTGTCGGGACACAAAATATCCGTACGATGGCAGTGATTCAACTGCTGTTGGGCAATATTGGCATGGTTGGCGGTGGTGTCAATGCATTACGTGGGCACTCCAATATTCAGGGGCTTTCGGATCTGGGACTGTTGTCGACCAGTTTGCCTGGTTATATGCCATTGCCAAACGAAAAGCAGATTGATCTGAAAACATATCTGGATCAAGTCACTCCTAAAGCAGCACAATCGGGGCAGATGAATTATTGGGGAAATACTCCAAAATTCTTCGTGAGCTTGATGAAGTGGTTCTGGGGTGACAAGGCGACCAAAGAGAATGATTGGGGGTATGAGTGGTTGCCCAAATGGGATCGCATGTACGACACGCTTCAAATGATGGAATTAATGCGTGAAGGAAAAATGGGCGGTTTCATTTGCCAAGGCTTTAACGCAATGGCGGCTTTCCCAGACAAGAATAAGAATGTGGCAGCATTAGCCAAACTCAAGTATCTGGTTGTGATTGATCCGTTATCTGGAGAAACGGCTGAGTTCTGGAAAAATCGGGGAGAAGATAATGATGTCGATCCTGCGACAATCCAGACGACAGTATTTCGTTTACCCAGCACCTGTTTTGCAGAAGAAGATGGCGCTATCGTCAATAGTTCACGCTGGTTGCAATGGCACTGGGCTGGAGCTAGACCTCCAGGTGAAGCACACTCAGATCAGCAAATCATTGCCGAACTCTTTTTGAAGGTACGAGAACTTTATCAGAAAGAAGGTGGTGCTTATGCCGACCCTATCCTGAATCTGGCATGGCCATATGCGCAACCACACGAACCAACAGCGGCTGAACTGGCACGTGAATACAATGGTCGCGCATTGGCTGATGTGCATGATTTGAAAGATGCTACTAAGGTCGTTCGCAAGAAAGGTGAGCAACTCTCTGGTTTTAGCGAACTGCGCGATGATGGCACAACGATGTGCGCATGTTGGATATTTGCTGGTAGCTGGACAGAGGCCGGTAATCAGATGGCGCGACGCGATAATACTGACTCTGGCTTTGGGAATACGCCAGGTTGGGCTTGGGCCTGGCCGGCCAATCGCCGTATTTTGTATAACCGCGCATCAGCTGATCCAAGTGGTAAAGCATGGGATGCCAAACGCACTTTGTTACGTTGGGATGGTGTTAAGTGGGGTGGTGCAGATGTTCCCGATTTCGCACTTGATGCAGCACCGGGTTCAGGGATGAATCCTTTCATCATGAATTATGAAGGTGTGGGAAGATTGTTTGCGGCACGTCAACTGGTTGATGGACCTTTCCCAGAACACTATGAGCCGATGGAAACACCAATTAGCACTAATCCATTGCACCCTAATGTAATTAACAGTCCAGCAGTACGCATGTTTGACTATGATCGAGCCCGCCTGGGCACCAGCGCTGATTTCCCTTATGTTGGTACGACGTATCGTCTGACAGAGCACTTTATGTTCTGGACCAAGCATTCGTTGTTGAATGCTATTGCGCAGCCGGAGCAGTTCATTGAAATGAGTGAGGCGTTGGCAGAAGAAAAGGGAATCAAATTGGGTGACATGGTCAAAGTATCGAGTAAGCGTGGCCATATTAAAGCGCGTGCTGTCGTGACCAAACGCATTAAACCATTGACATCAGCAGGCCATAAGATTCATCAGATAGGTATACCTCTTCACTGGGGTCATGTTGGCGCGACAAAGCCAGGATTCTTGGCAAACAATCTTCCGGTTGTCGTCGGAGATTGTAATACGCAAACGCCTGAATACAAGGCGTTCCTGGTGAATATCGAAAAGGCCTGAGGAAAATATCATGGCATTACAATCTCTGGATATCAAGCGACGCTCTGCAACGACACTACCGTCAACGAGCGTGCGTGAATCTCATATCGGCGAAGTCGCCAAACTGATTGATACCACGGTGTGCATAGGCTGCAAAGCATGCCAGGTCGCATGCTCTGAATGGAATGATCTGCGTGCTGAAGTTGGTACCAATGTCGGTATCTATGACAATCCTACTGATCTGAGTGATCAAGCTTGGACCGTGATGCGTTTCTCCGAGTACGAAAACGAAGAAAGCGGCAACCTGGAATGGCTCATTCGCAAAGATGGGTGTATGCATTGTGATGATCCAGGCTGCTTAAAGGCATGTCCTTCCCCTGGAGCGATTGTGCAATACACGAATGGTATTGTCGATTTTCATGAAGAAAACTGCATTGGTTGTGGGTACTGTGTGACGGGTTGTCCATTTAATGTACCGCGTATTTCGCAAAAGGATCACAAGGCATACAAGTGCAGTTTGTGTTCAGATCGTGTGGCGGTAGGACAGGAACCTGCATGCGTGAAAACCTGTCCGACAGGTGCCATCATGTTTGGTACCAAGGAGAGAATGAAAGAACAGGCAGCAGAACGTATTGTTGATCTCAAGAATCGAGGTTTTGATCAGGCAGGTTTATATAACCCAGCAGGGGTTGGTGGTACACATGTCATGTATGTATTACATCACGCAGATAAGCCTTCGCTGTATCATGGGTTACCTGATGCACCACACATCAGCCCAATGGTGAGTGTCTGGAAAGGATTTGCCAAACCAGTCGCGTTGGCAGGTATTGCTTTGACGGCGTTGGCAGGGGTTTTCCACTTTACACGCGTCGGCCCCAATCAAGCGAGCCAGCGTGAAGAAGAGGAAGCGCAGGCCGCAGCATTAGAACGACGTAAGGATGCAGGCGTTATTACTGAGGAGGATCATCATGAGCGAGTCTGACAATCTTTTCACTGTTCAAGATGGTAAGCCTGTCATACAGCGATAT
>JAATGO010000254.1 GCA_015654605.1 Betaproteobacteria bacterium | reverse complement strand
TTGCTGTATCAATCAAATTTTTTACCCAATCCTCTTGCAAGCGGTCTGCCGGAGCAGAAATAGATAATCCAGCGACCAACTTACCTGTGTCATCATAGATTCCTGCTGCCATACAGCGTACACCTAGCTCTAATTCTTCATTATCACGAGCATAACCAAGCGTTCGTACAAGGCTCAGATCGCGTTCCAGTTTTGAAAGATCCGTGATGGAATTTTTATTATGCCCAGCCAGGCCTGTGCGTGCCGCATAGGCGCGTACAGCCTTGGGATCATCAACAGAGAGGAATAGCTTGCCGGTAGAGGTGAGATGCAGTGGAGCACGTCCCCCTATGGCTCGTACCACCTGCATTCCCGAGTGCTCTGAGAATGAGCGGTCAATATAAACAATTTCATCGTTTTGACGAACGGAGAGATTAATTGTCTGATGCGTTTTGCGATGGAGGGTTCGCATCAGGTCTAACGCAGCTTCTCGTACATTTAAGCGGCTTTTTACAATGTTCCCCAATTCCAATAAGCGCATTCCCAAGCGATAGGTTCCTGGTTCAACACGATCAACGAAGCGTTTAAATACCATGTCATTTAATATCCTGTGAGCCGTAGACGGGTGCAGTCTAGTGGCAGCAGAAAGCTCTTTGAGGCTGATTGGATCGGGGTGGGCGGCCAGGGTATCGAGCAACATCACCATACGTTCGATAACTTGAATCGACATTGCGTTGTGGTCGCCGGAATGTTCTTTTTTCATGTAGTAGTGTCGAAGTTGGGACAAATGTTCCATTCTTTATACCACATTGTGAAAAAATCAAAAAGTCTGACTAACAGGCATACCCGTAGCAAGCGTCATAAGTTCCAGTGATGCCTATATGCATTTTTGATATAAGCAATAATTGCCTATCTATGCAGCCATAGATATGGCTTATTTGATTTTTGCATATGGAGCCACAAAACTATTCGTTCGTTTTTTTCTTGCGCCTCATTAATCTTGGTCTTCCAAAGAACCGGAGGATAACCCATCATGTTGAAAAAAATTATACAAGCAATAGCAATAGCGGTAGTGTTAGCGCCGGCAGTACATGCAGAAAATATTTCCTTATTGAATGTATCTTACGACCCAACACGTGAGTTATATGCAAGCTATAACAAGGCATTTGAAAAATACTGGAAAGAAAAAACTGGAGAAGATGTCTCCATTAAAGCATCGCATGGTGGTTCAGGGAAACAAGGGAGATCAGTAATTGATGGTATTGATGCGGATGTGGTGACATTGGCATTGGCGTACGATATTGATGAAATCTCCGAGAAAGCGAAACTATTGCCAGCAGATTGGCAAAAAAGATTGCCAAATAACAGTGCGCCTTATACGTCCACAATTGTCTTTCTTGTTCGTAAGGGAAATCCGAAGCACATCAAGGATTGGGACGATTTAATCAAACCAGGAGTCTCTGTCATTACGCCTAACCCGAAAACTTCTGGCGGCGCACGTTGGAATTATTTGGCGGCATGGGCATATGCTTTGAAAAAGGGTGGCAGTGATGCCGCAGCACGTGATTATATTAGTAAGTTATTCAAGAATGTACCAGTATTAGATTCTGGTGCACGTGGCGCCACGATTAGCTTTGTTGAACGCGGTTTGGGAGATGTCCTGCTGGCATGGGAAAACGAAGCATTGCTTGCGATAAAAGAATGGGGACCAGATAAATTTGATATTGTCGCTCCTTCTATCTCTATCTTGACTGAACCTCCTGTTGCCGTGATTGATAAAGTGGTTGATCGTCGTGGAACGCGTAAAGTTGCTGAAGAATATTTGAAATATCTTTACTCAGATGAAGGACAGGAAATTATTGCTAAAAATTTCTATCGGCCGATTAATCCTAAGATCGCTGCAAAATATGCAGCACAGTATCCCAAGTTAAACTTGATTACTATCGATAACACTTTCGGTGGCTGGCAAAAAGCGCAGAAGGACCATTTCTCTGATGGTGGTAGTTTTGATCAACTATACGTTCCTAATAAAAAATAATTTTTATCTTGCTTATGGCTTCTTGACTATCGCTTGATGCATGAATAAGCATTGTAGGTTGGTATTCCAACCTGCTTTTTATTGTAGCAAGATGATTCGATCTCAGCTAACAGATATTGAGACATACGTTTTTACCGTTCGTAGGACATAGTAATGAGTATTTTATTGTTGGCAGGCAGTCCCTCTTCACCATCCCGATCAACACGTTTGTTGCATTATGTTGGAGAACAATTGGAAATTCTTGGTCATCACTGTAGCCGTATAGAGATTCGAGATTTACCAGCAGAAGCGCTGCTTCGCGCTGATTTTAGTAATTCTGTACTTCAGGCTGCGATAGCACAAGTCGCAGAGGCTTCAGCCGTTGTCGTTGCTACACCTGTATATAAGGCTGCGTATAGTGGTGTATTGAAAGTTTTTCTTGATGTACTACCGCAATTTGGTTTGGCAGGAAAATTGGTGCTGCCATTAGCAACAGGAGGAAGCCAATCGCATATGCTGGCGCTCGATTATGCACTACGACCAGTATTGTCATCACTTGGGCCGCGTCATGTATTACCCAGTATTTATGCCACGGATGCACAGGTGACGTGGGGAGATACCAATACGTTAATACTGGATGCTGCTATTGCAGGACGGGTACAGGAAGGTGTCAGTCAATTAACAGAGAGTCTACGTACTGTTGTTCGGGCACAGAGTAATGCTTTTACTGATATTCCCTTTGCCCAGGTGCGATGTAGCGTATAGAGCAGGTACGCAAAAATCAGAATAAAAGAAGCATGAAAATAGGAAACATATGACGCTTGATATGTGAAACACCCGTAGCCTAAAACGGATATCAATAAGGAAAAAAATGGCACATGTATATAAAAATAATGTAGTACAACGACAGTCGACGAAACGGCGGTCCTTAAAGTTTGCATTATCTGCCTTGATATTGATGCTTTCTGCGGGAGGATATAGTCACGCATTTGGACAAGATAAGCAGGTGCTACGGATTGGGTATCAGAAAGCAGCAAGTGTGCTGACTTTGCTCAAGGCACATGGAAGTTTGGAGAAACGCTTGAGTGCGCAAGGTGTTGATGTCACCTGGGTCGAATTTCCGGCAGGACCTCCGATGTTAGAAGCATTAAATGTTGGTGCCATTGATTTTGGTTATGTGGGAGAAACACCTCCCATATTTGCACAGGCTGCAGGTGCTGATTTTGTCTACACAGCCTATGAGATTCCGACGCCAGATGCCGAAGGCCTCTTGGTACAAAAGAATTCGCCGATTAAAAGCGTGAGCGAATTAAAAGGAAAAAAAATAGCCTTTAATAAGGGGGCTGATGTGCATTGGTTGGTAGTGGCATTACTGAAGAAGGCCGGCTTAAAATATAGCGATATTGTCCCAGTATACCTTGCCCCAGCAGATGCACGTGCCGCATTTGAGAAAAATGCGGTAGATGCGTGGGCGATTTGGGATCCATTTCAAGCAGCAGCTGAAAAACAAATTAGCGCACGTCGTCTGGCAACTGGAGAAGGTGTGGTTAGCCACCAGCAATTCTTTTTGAGTTCCAGGGCTTATGCAAAAAAACATCCAGAGATACTCAAGATCCTTTTGGAAGAAGTGAGTAAAGAAGGTCAGTGGGTACGTACTAATCCAAAAGAGGCTGCGGCTCAGCTAGCACCTATACAGGGATTGGACAGCGATGTTATTGAAGTCGCGCTGAAACGCTACAAGCATATTTACAAACCGATCGATGCTGGCGTATTACAAGAGCAGCAAAAAATTGCCGATGCTTTTTTTGAACTGAAATTGATTCCGCGCCAACTTAATGTGCAAGATGCTGTGCTGAAATAAATTGGATGGATCATCATGGCAACGTGAGCGTTGCCATAAATAAAGAAAAAGAAGGATGGGAAATGGTATGAATATATTCTGGTTTATTCCTACACATGGTGATAGTCGTTATCTAGGCACGACTGAGGGTGCTCGTCTGGTTAACTATGATTATATGAAGCAGATTGCCATTGCAGCTGATACGCTCGGTTACGATGGCGTTTTGTTACCAACAGGGCGTTCATGCGAGGATGCATGGGTAACGGCATCTAGTTTGATAGGAGAAACCAAAAAGTTGAAATTTTTGGTTGCTATTCGTCCAGGATTGTCTGCCCCAACGGTGTCTGCTCGCATGGCAGCAACATTTGATCGCTTATCCGGTGGTCGTTTACTAATTAATGTTGTCACAGGTGGCGATCCGGTGGAGCAGGAGGCGGATGGTGTCTTCTCAACGCATAGTGAGCGTTATGAAATTTCTGACGAATTTTTACACATTTGGCGGGATGTGCTATCGCAATCACACATTGGTGGAGAAACCAACTTTGATGGAAAACATTTGCGTGTCAAAGGAGCAAAGTCTTTATATCCACCAGTTCAAAATCCTTATCCACCATTGTATTTTGGTGGTTCCTCTGAAGAAGCGATTAATTTAGCAGCTCGGCAAGTGGATGTGTATCTGACTTGGGGCGAGCCACCAGCGGCTGTTGCAGAAAAAATTGCTACGGTCAAACAACGTGCCGCACAGGTAGGTCGGAAGTTGCGCTTCGGTATACGTCTACATGTCATTGTCAGAGAAACTAATGAGGCAGCATGGCGTGCCGCAGATGACTTGATTAGCAAGCTGGATGATGAAACCATTGCCAAAGCGCAAGCCAATTTTGCTAGGATGGATTCGGAGGGACAACGACGAATGGCCGCTTTGCATGGAGGACGACGTGATCGGCTGGAAGTGAGTCCCAATTTATGGGCAGGAGTTGGCCTGGTACGCGGTGGTGCTGGTACAGCTTTGGTCGGGGATCCATCAACGGTTGCTGATAGGTTGAAGGAATATGCGGCTCTGGGCATCGATACGTTTATTCTTTCTGGCTACCCTCATTTAGAAGAATCTTATC
>JAATGO010000077.1 GCA_015654605.1 Betaproteobacteria bacterium | reverse complement strand
GTATTGATAAACCTTAACGGCCACCGTATCAATCCTATCCATAGAGATTGGTGTCGCAACAATGTACTTTCCATCAGCGGCTGTGTTCCGATAGAAGTCAGTTGCCGCAGCCATTCTCGTAACAACGTGGCACGCCCCTTGGGAGAATGACGACGTTCTCGAGTGGATTTCCATGAAGGACACATCGCATCGTCGACATCGAAATTGTAGCAGGCACCATTGCCATTGCAATGCATGGCTTTCTCGTAATCATCTCGTACGATCTTGGGAATCAAGCGGTCGCGCTGTCCTCTCATTGGTGTACCGTCAATCGTCATCAATGCAGCGCCAGACGGTGCTGCCAATTTACCAGGATTAATCTGGTTGTGGGGGTCGAAGGTAACCTTAATATCTTGTAAGAATGGGTACAATGCACCAAAGAATTTTGGGGAAAATTCAGAACGTATACCTTTACCATGCTCGCCCCACAGTAAGCCATGATATTTGCGCGTCAGCTCTACTACTGCTTCCGTAATCTTGCGTATCATTGCCTCTTGCTCTGGATCTTTCATATCAAGTGCCGGACGCACATGTAACACACCAGCATCGACATGGCCAAACATACCGTAACGCAGGCCGCGCTTATCCAATATCGCGCGAAACTCAGCGATATAGTCAGCAAGGTTCTCAGGTGGTACCGCCGTATCTTCCACGAAAGGTATTGGCCGTTGTTCTCCAGCCAAGTTACCTAATAATCCAACGGCACGTTTACGCATGGCCCAGACACGTTCAATTTGATGCGCCTCCCATGCCACGACCATCTCACCACGTCTCTGAGGCACGGCCGATCTATCTTGTATCACGTTCTCAACTGCCGCTCGCAATACATATGGATCATCTCCTACAAATTCCACCAAGTTAACACCTTCGGTAGAACCAGTGGGAGGCGGAGGAAACATATCGCGCAGATTTTCCCAACCGATATCGTTACGAGCTAATTGCAATACCGTGGAATCGATGGTCTCTATTGAAGCTGGCTTGTGTTCCAGTAATGCCTGCGCATCGCGCAATGCGGCATCAAAACTGTCGTATTGTACAGTGATCAAAGCAGAATAGGACGGTATTGGCACTACCCTCAGTGTCGCTTCCGTAATCAAGCCCAATGTCCCTTCGGAACCGCAAAGGATGGCATTGAGATCGAGGCGGCCTGCACTGTCGCGAATATGTGCTAAGTCATAGCCGGTAAGACAGCGGTTCAAAGATGGAAAATGGCGAGCGATCTGTTCTTTCTGATGAGACTCAATATCATCAAGCAAGCGATAGATGCTACCAACACGATCTGGTCGGCGTTTGATCTCTTCCAGCAGATTAGCTTCCAGTGCTTGCGAACGCCATGCAATGCCATCATACAATACCGTAAGGAGCTCAACTACGTAATCACGCGTTTTCCCATATAGGCATGACCCTTGGCCACTAGCATCAGTACTAATCATGCCACCAATAGTAGCGCGGTTCGAGGTGGATAATTCAGGAGGAAAAAACAGACCGTATTCAGCCAGTGCGCGATCAAGTTGATCCTTGACCACGCCGGTCTGCACTCTTACCAGTCGCTGCTGGACATCAATTTCCAGTATACGATTCATGTGTCGCGAAAGATCGACTACTAGACCATCTGTCAACGATTGTCCATTGGTACCTGTGCCACCACCACGCGGACTTATCTTCAGTTTCTGAAATTGTGGCAGTGCCAGCAAGCCCATAACGCGAACGGCATCATCATGATTTTTTGGGAAAACCACTGCTTGCGGTGTCACCTGATAGATAGAATTATCAGTAGCAAATACTGTACGATCAGCCTCGCTGTACGAACAATCACCTTCGAAACCAAGCGCAACCAGCTCTGCTAAAAACGTCTGATACAGGTTTGTCGGTCCTGCGCTATTGCTCAGGTGCGGAATCATTTCAATCCTCAATATTGGTCAACAGACACAGCAACGCCCCAAAAAATCTGCATGACATCCATTCAGATTTTTAGGATTGTGTGCAACCGTTCCAGGAAATGCTCTTCAACCTCTGGATTAATCAATCGCGCTGGTATCTTGCCGAAAGCCACATCGATGAACGTCTGCGCCGCGTAGCGTGCAACGCGATCACGACTCTCATGTGTCACTCCTGCTGTATGCGGACTTGCCAGTACAGTAACATGACGCAACAAGGGATGATCAGGTGATGGTGGCTCCTGCGCCCAGACGTCAAGTCCCGCTCCTGCCAAATGACCTGTCTCCAATGCCTTGTCAAGCGCTGCTTCATCATAAGTGCTGCCACGTGCCGTGTTGATAAAAATGGCACCTTGACGCATCTCGGTGAATTTTTTTGCATCGAACAAATTACGTGTACCTTTATTTAACGGGCAATGTACGGTGATAACATCACTAGCGTACAACAGCTCTGCCATATCAACCTTAGTGGCGCCTCTTTCCTCACAGGTGTGCGCATCAAGATAAGGATCGTAGGCGAGTATCTCGCATTTAAATGCCTTCAATAGTTCTGCCGTACGTGAACCAACGTGCCCGAGACCAACAATACCAACTGTCTTCTCGGCAAGTTCTCGACCCATCAAGGCTTCGCGACGACCAATCTTCCCTGTTCTTACTGCGCAATGTCCTTCCGGTATCCTCTTTAATAACGTCATCATCATACCGATAGCATGTTCCGCTACAGCCTGTGCGTTTCCACCGGCCTGATTGACTACCGCCACTCCAGCCGCAGTACAAGCAGCAACGTCAATCGGATCGTAACCTGCGCCGTAACTGGCTGCTACCAGCAGCAGAGGCATACGTGTCAGCAAATCTGACGTCACTTGCCACCGTAACGGCAACTCATCACGCGCTGCTTTGACATAATAACCATGACATGTCGCTAACGCTGCATCGATTTTTTCTGGTGCATCATCAGGGGTAAGCCTAATTAATTCGATGCCGGGGACGCCTTGCAGGTTTTCGACAAAACTAGAATACATCGGAGGCTCAATATAGCCGATACGAAAAATGGACTGGCTCATGCAGTTTTTTCTCCTACGTTAGTATTTTTTCCGATAGTTGTCCTGGCTTCCCATTCAATCAAACGCTCGATACCTT
>JAATGO010000058.1 GCA_015654605.1 Betaproteobacteria bacterium | reverse complement strand
GCTGCCGTCAGCAGAGACGGCGTTGGCGTTGGAAGAATCGCCTCCAAGGGTTCCCAGACTGATTGCCGTCGGCACTTTATCGAACCATACCGCGGCAAGCATTTTGTAGACAGAGCCAGAACCTATGAGTGAATTCCCCACAATGACGTTACCGTCAGCAGAGACCGCAATGGCCAGAGTATTTCCTCCATCTAAAGTTCCCAGGTCGGTTGCTGTTGTCGATCTATTGAACCATGCTACAGCATGTTCCTCCAAAGGATCTGTGAGGTTATACATAGGTTTGCTTGAATCTCCTACAATGGTGCTGCCATCAGCAGAAACGGCAGTAGGGAAAACATTCGAGAGCACTCCCGTTTCTGCATTTTCACCGAGGCCGTACAGGACGGTTGGCGTCGTCAATCTATCGAACCATGCTATCGCACGTTGATAACCATCTATTGTATCTCCCACAATGACGTTGCCGTCAGCAGAGACAGCTCTGGCGAGAGAGTTCCCTACCAGAGTACCACCTAGATCTATTGCCTGCGGCGATTTATCGAACCATGCTACCGCACGTTGGTGACCAGTAGCATCAAAAAATGACTTCCCCACAATGACGCTACCGTCAGCAGAGATGGCATAGATGTAAGCAGCCGCTCCAAGGTTTCCTAACTCGGTTGCTGTTGTCGATCCATTAAACCATACTACGGCATTATTGTCTGAACCTCCGACTCCCCCAATGACGCTGCCATCAGCAGAGATAGTAGTAGCGTTGTTGTCATTTCCTCCCAGGTCATTTCCCAGGTCAATAGTCGATATATCGCGTTGTGCGGTATCAGCATCAGTGTTATTGAATTCTACAATGGGCGCTGCTATCAGCAGAGTTAGCGACGACTGAACCGCCATTTAAGTCGCTCCAGGCGGTTGGACTGCTAACGGTGTGGCCATCTGCTGCAAACGCAGTGCCAACAAACGCAGTGCTGATGGCCAAGTGTAATGCCAGCAATGGTAATGTTGGTTTCATGAAGACATTTCCTTTTGAGTTGTAGATATGAGATTAATTAAGTAAAAAACAGTGTTATTTTGTCGTCGCATAGGAGCGTTTATTGATCATCATCGAGAATGCCTACGACTAACGACTACACGCACTCCTATTGAATAGAGCAGCATCGCTTAGCCATGTAGGAAGATGGCAGGCGGAAGTGCAGCTGATAATATTCACACGCAAGGTCGACGTTTAATAAGAGGACTGTTTGTTGGCTCTTTTTCGTTGTGAAAAAAGTTTCCGTATTGTAACATTAGTGCCTTTTGGCAAATGTTAACGTTTATGACGCTCCTGCAGCACTGATGATTTTGCTTTTCAGTGTGCTTGTGACCTTCCCCTGCCCAAGTATCTCAATGCAAAGTGAGTGACTGTGCAGATGGAGAGCTAGTCATGCAGAAATCGAGATTTACGGAAGAACAGATCATTGACGTCTTAAAGGAAGCCGATGCGGGGGGAGGTGACTGATTGCCGCAAGCACGGCATATCAGACGTCACGTTTTACAACTAGTGCAGTTAATTCGATGGTATGAAAGTATCGGACGCTCAACGTTTGACCTCGGTTTGCTCACTTAGCGCCCTTGGATAAATGGCATCGGACCAATTCTGGGAGTTGCACCACACTGAAAGCAGCCAGATTACTAACTTGCGATTGGTGTGCTGAGTGGGGGAAGGTCACCCAGCAATGCACGTACTCGGCGTTTCATTTCATTGGCAGCGCGATTGGTAAATGTGGCACAGAGAATATTTTAGGAGCAATATCTAACGTGTTGACCAGATAGCAGAAGCAGCGTTTAGTGCTTTTGTTTTTCCTGTTCCCGCACAAGTGATAACCCAGACTGGACCATCAGCGGTGAGAATGGCTTCTTGCTGTTCGGCCTGAGATTTTCTATGGTGTTTTCCATGCTTCCCCTCCCGACTTCCCCGCAGATGCTGATTAGTCAGCGTGTGTACATGCATCCATCACTATGGTGCTTACGCAAGGTAGAAAATTGCTTAATGATTTATTGCAAGTAATAAGTATATTAACTAGGTTGGGGATGGCCGTAGGGAACCACGCAGTTATAAAGAAAAACAGAAGCTCGATTTTATGTTGGGAAATGGATTTATGAGCGATATGTTTTTAAATTCTGTTTCAACAGGCTCAGTTAATGCAACGTCATCTACTACAACAAAGATAAGGGAGGACGAAGACAATGCTCGGATGCTGCAGGGAGTGCAGAGCGTGAATAATACTACCAATAGCAGTTGTTTTTCGTTTCCTTGTAGTTTGTCACAATCCTCTACGTCGAGTGGTAATCAGTCATCGGTCGAGATGGATGCAGGCATGTTGACACCGGATGAAGAGAGAGAAATGTTAGCGTTGCTGGATGTCGGGATAGATATGCCTGCGATGGAACGGATGCTGGGCGTGAATGTCTCAAGACTCGCTCAGGGGCTAGACTTTTCTACTGCTTTTTCATCAATAGATATGCCCGCCACTGACGATGGAAATTGGGATGAGCCTCAATTCACGGAACAAGGTAATAATACGTTGGGGTGGACATCGAAAAAGGATGAAAGTAGCAATTTCTCGATTGCTAACTCGACAACGGAAGGAAGCGAGCAGACGTATGCGACTTCTTCGTTCTCTCTATTAGGCACTGGAGCGGAGAAAATGCATGGGGACGGCCAATAGCGCCAACACCACTACAAGAGCAAGGTGGTCAATTTCAGAAGGTCTCTGTGAAACTACTGGAGGAACTCCAGAACATGGGGGAGGCAGGCATTCAAAATGCAGGCGGGCTTGCGACAATTGCAGGAAAATATGGTGTGACGCATAACAGCTTGCGAAATTATATTCGATCGGATGGCATCTTGGCGGAGAGAGGAAAAGCTAAAGTCGATGAAGCAAATTGACTTGAACAACCAGGAATGGGGGCGTTCATTTGGAGCTAAGAGCCTATCCTCTGATGGTACCTGCGGGATAGTATTATTTTTGACTGACAAGATTTTTGATTAGACACTATGCAGGCAGACCAACGTAAAGTCTGCGTTGGTCAGTGTTGTCTGTTTGATTCGGGATTAGCAGCCTAGCGTCTTTCTTCAACAGGATCACGCGCTAGTAATTGCTGTACCATGTCTTGCACCGAAATACCATCAAACAGAGCTGCAGCGACTGCTTCAGTGATCGGCATGTCAATGCCTTGTGCGCGTGCCAAAGTGCGCACTGCATCAGCACAGCGTACGCCTTCGGCGACATGCCCAAGTTCTGCTACGATGGATTCCAGTTTCTTGCCTTGTGCCAGACCTTTGCCAACACGGCGATTACGTGATAAATCACCCGTACAGGTCAAGATAATATCCCCTACACCGGACAACCCCATAAAGGTTTCCATTTTGCCACCTAGTGAAATTCCTAGTCGGGTGATTTCTGCCAGGCCGCGTGTGATGAGTGCCGCGCGTGCATTTAGCCCTAGTTGCAGCTCGTCGGCAGCACCAGTGGCGATAGCAAGAATATTTTTGACTGCACCGCCAATTTCAACAGCGATCAGATCATCAGTGGAATAGATTCGGCATTGGTCGCCATGGAGAGCCGTAACGACAAGTTCGCACAGTGCTGGGGTGCGGCTGGCAATGGTAAGTGCAAAAGGTAATCCGCTGGCAACTTCCTGGGCGAAAGACGGGCCAGAAAGTGCGCCGGCTGCGATGGTGTCGCCCAGTATTTCATGGATCACTTGATGTGGTAACAGGTGAGAGTGTTCTTCCAGTCCTTTACATAACCAGACAATATTCGGCACGGCACTGTCTTGTAATGACGTCGCTAGTTCACGTAAGCCCGCAACGGAGGTAGCGACAATGAGTAGGCTTTCTGAGGGTTTGGCATGGACATGATCAATTGCCTGTTGCCAGTGAGAGCTGACGGTAATGGTAGATGGCAATGTAAAACCGGGTAGATAGACAGCATTTTCTCGCTGTGTTGCAACCGTGTTCATGGTTGGGGCATGACGTCCCCAGAGAAATACTTC